>MERG01000259.1:0-11177 GCA_001771985.1 Betaproteobacteria bacterium RIFCSPLOWO2_12_FULL_62_13
CAGATCCTCGGCTTTGACGCGGCGAACGGCAGGCAGGTCACGCGCATCGAAGCCGCGCAGCGCATATCCGGTGGCGTTGGCGCCGGCGGGGGGCTGCTTCTGGTTGGCACAGCGAAAGGCGAAGTGCTGGCCTACCACCAGGATGGCAAGCAGTTGTGGAAAGCGCAAGTATCCGGCCAAGTGCTCGCGCCGCCCCGCGTCGGGGACGGGGTCATAGTGGCACGCGCCGGCGATGGTCGCATATTCGGTCTGGATTCCACCGACGGCAAGCGCAAGTGGCTCTATCAGCGCGCAACGCCGGCTTTGTCCGTTCGCAGCCATGCGGGAGTAGTGATCTATCGCGGCGCGGTGTTCGCCGGGTTTCCGGGCGGACGCATGGTGGCGCTGGCCCTGGCCAATGGCACCCTGGGGTTGGAGGCCGTGGTTGCGCTGCCGCGCGGTACTACGGAACTTGAACGCGTCGCGGATATCATCAGCCCGCCGCTGGTCGACGACCGCCAGGCGTGTGCGGTCGCCTTCCAGGGCCGTGTTGCGTGCTTTGATGTGCTGCGCGGAGCCGCCATGTGGGCGCGCGACGTGTCGAGCGTTGCCGGCATGGCAGCCGACAGCCGCAATTTCTACATCACGGACGACAGGAACGCGGTCATTGCGCTTGACAAGACGAACGGCGCCAGCGTCTGGAAACAGGACAAGCTTTTCGGGCGCGGCGTGAGCGCACCGCTGGCGTTTGGCCGCCATGTGGTAGTCGGCGATTTCCAGGGTTACGTCCATTTTCTGTCACGCGAAGACGGTTCATTCGCCGGGCGCATAGCCACCGACGGCAGTGCGATCATCACGCCGCCGGTCGCGCTCGACCCGAGCAGTTTCGTAGTGCAGACCCGCGCGGGCGGGGTGTTTGCGATTACTGTTCCGTAATCGCAAAGGATGAAGGCGGAAGGCGGAAGGATGAATGAAAGAATGAAGGCGGAAGGCGGAAGGCGGAAGGAAAAGGCCCTAGGATTCTCCTTCATCCTTCATCCTTCATCCTTCCGGAGCTATCCTTGATCCTTCATCCTTGATCCTTCATCCTTCAATGAAACCGACGATAGTGATTGTCGGGCGGCCGAACGTCGGCAAGTCGACGCTGTTCAACCGCCTGACCCGGAGCCGCGACGCAATCGTTGCCGACGTGCCGGGCATCACTCGCGACCGCCATTACGGGGAAGGGCGCCTCGGCGGGAGGTCCTACATGGTGGTGGATACGGGCGGATTCCAACCGGTCGCCAGAGACGGCATCTTTCGCGAGATGGCGCGTCAGACGCGGCAGGCCGTGGACGAAGCGGATGCGATCCTGTTCGTTGTCGACGCGCGCTCCGGGTTGACGGCGCAGGATGAGATCATCGCGCACGAACTGCGCGGGACCGGGCGAAAAATATACCTGGTGGTAAACAAGGCGGAAGGCATGGCGCCGGCGATGGCTGCGGCGGAATTTCACGCGCTCGGCGTGGGCCAGCCCCTCGCGGTTTCGGCGGCGCACGGCGAGAACGTTTCCGATCTGATGGATTTCGTGCTGGCGGATTTTCCGGAAGCCGCAGAAACGCCGCACGGGAACGACAAGCATCCGAAGATTGCGATCGTCGGGCGCCCCAACGTCGGCAAGTCGACGCTCGTCAATGCGCTGCTCGGGGAGGAGCGCATCATCGTGTTCAATGAGCCGGGCACCACGCGCGACTCGATCTACGTCGAGTTCGAGCGCGACCACAAGCGCTACACGCTGATCGACACGGCCGGGCTGCGCAAACGGGGCCGGGTGGCCGAACCGGCGGAAAAGTTCTCGGTGGTCAAAACGCTGCAGGCGATCGCCGATGCCAACGTCGTAATTCTGGTGCTCGATGCGCGGCAGGACATCTCCGAGCAGGACGCGCACATCGCCGGTTTCATCCTGGAGGCGGGCCGCGCCCTGGCCGTGGCGGTCAACAAGTGGGAAAGACTGCCTGAGCACGATCGCGACATGGTCAAACGCGCATTGGTGCGCAATCTCGGTTTTCTCGGCTTCGCGAGGCTGCATTTCATATCGGCACTGACGGGGATGGGCATCGGGCCGCTCATGAAATCGGTGGATAGTGCCTATCAGGCGGCAATGGCCCGGCTCCCCACACCGCGTTTGACCCGCGCGCTGCAGGCCGCGGTCGCCCGGCAGCAACCGCCGCGGGCGGGGCTCGTCCGGCCGAAGCTGCGTTATGCGCACCAGGGCGGCGCCAACCCGCCGCGCATCGTCATCCACGGCAACGCGCTGGAGCACGTGCCCGACAGCTATCGCCGCTATTTGGAACGATTTTTCCGCGACGCTTTCAAATTGCAGGGTACCCCGCTCAAGATCGAGTTCAAGAGCGGGCGCAATCCCTACGCCAGAGCGCCAGCCGCGAGAGGTGGCTAACCCTATGGCGTAACGGCAGATTTTGAAGTAAAGTGAACATCCGAATAACGACAACGGCGAGGGCATATGAGCACCAAAGGGCAGTTATTACAAGACCCGTTCCTGAACACTTTGCGTAAGGAGCACATTCCGGTGTCGATCTACCTGGTCAACGGCATCAAGCTGCAGGGGCAGATCGATTCGTTCGACCAGTATGTTGTCCTGCTCAAGAACACAGTGACGCAGATGGTTTACAAACATGCGATCTCCACCGTGGTTCCCGCTCGGGCCGTCAACTTGCAGCTTGATCAAAGCGCAGACTGATTGATGTTTGACCGTCCCGCCCACGGCACGGAGGCGGTGCTGGTCAGCCTCGATTCCGGCGAGGTCGACTACCCCGAAAGCGTGGAGGAAGTGCGGCAGCTTGCCGCAAGCGCTGGTGTCGCGGCGCGGGCGCTGATCAAGGGCAAGCGCCTGCGGCCTGACCCCGCGTTGTTCGCGGGCCGCGGCAAGGTCGAGGAGATTGCGGCCGCGGTCGCGGCGACCCATGCCACGCTGGCTATCTTCAACCACGAACTTTCCCCGGTGCAGGAACGCAACCTCGATCAGCGGCTCGGGTGCCGCGTTGTGGACCGGACCAGCCTGATCCTCGACATCTTTGCGCAGCGCGCGCGCAGCCATGAAGGGAAGCTCCAGGTCGAACTCGCCCAACTCGAGCACCTCGCCACCCGGCTCGTGCGTGGCTGGACCCACCTCGAGCGGCAAAAAGGCGGCATCGGCTTGAGAGGGCCGGGTGAAACGCAGCTCGAAACCGACCGGCGGCTGCTTGCGAAGCGCGTCAAGTTCTTGAAGGAAAAGCTCGCCAAGGTGAGAAGCCAGCGCGAAATACAGCGCCGCGCGCGCGCGCGCGCGAACGTGCTGTCCGTATCGCTGGTCGGCTATACCAACGCCGGTAAGTCGACGCTATTCAATCGCCTTGCGCGCGCCGATGCCTATACGGCCGACCAGTTGTTTGCGACCCTCGATACGACGACGCGCCGCGTGCACATGAAAAACGGCGCTTCGCTCGTATTGTCCGACACCGTGGGCTTCATCCGGCGGCTGCCACATACCCTCGTGGCGGCGTTCCGCGCCACCCTCGAGGAAACCGCCCGGGCTGACCTGCTGCTTCACGTCGCGGATGCGTGCAGCCTGGATCGCGAAGCGCAGATCGCCGCTGTCAATCAGGTGCTGGCGGAAATCGGCGCGGATGCGATCCCGCAGTTGCTCGTCTTCAACAAGATCGATCGCACCCGCATTCCGGCGCGGATCGAACGCGATGAATATGGTAGAATCGCGTGTGCCTGGATCAGTGCCGAATCAGGCGTGGGTCTCGATTTGGTGCGCCTGGCGCTCGAGGAATGCGCGGCCTCCTCTTTGCGTCACACAGAATTCAAAAGCTCGGCTGCGGCGTAACGGTTTCTTTTCCATGGTTGGCTACGTAAGGTCGATTCGCGACTTCCTGATAGACCGCGCGCTGCGCTTCGCCGGAGCGCTGATGTCGCTCAACGATCCCCAGTGGGGCCGACGCCCGGGCAGTCAGGGACCGCCCGATCTCGACGAGCTTTGGCGCAATTTCAACAGGAAACTCGATGGCCTGTTCGGGCGCCGAGGGGGCGGTAACGGCGAAAGAGCACCGGGCCCGGGCAAGCGCTTCGGCGGCGCGGGACTCCTGTTCGGTCTCATCGTCGCGGTGTGGCTCGCGAGCGGCTTCTACATCGTCCCCGAAGGTCAACGCGGCGTGGTGCTGCGTTTCGGCAGATTTCTCGATACGACCCTGCCGGGGCCGCGCTGGCACCTGCCGTATCCGATCGAGACGGCAGAGGTGGTCAATCTCGCCCAGGTGCGTACCGTCGAGATCGGCTACCGCAACAACGTCAAGAGCAAGGTGCTCAAGGAATCGCTGATGCTCACCGACGATGAGAACATCGTCGACGCGCAGTTCGCGGTGCAATACGTGCTGAAAAGCACCACTGATTATCTGTTCAACAGCCGCGCGCCGGACGAAGCCGTGTTGCAGGCGGCGGAAACGGCAATCCGTGAGATCGTAGGCAAGAGCAGCATGGATTTCGTGATCTTCGAGGGCCGGGCTGACGTTGCGGCGCAGGCCCACAAGCTGATGCAGGAAATTCTCGATCGCTATGGCACCGGCATCAACGTCAGCAAGGTGACGATGCAGCAGGCGCAGCCGCCCGAGCAGGTGCAGGCGGCGTTCGACGACGCGGTGAAGGCCGGGCAGGACCGCGAGCGCCAGAAGAACGAAGGTCAGGCCTATGCCAACGATGTCATTCCGAAGGCGCGCGGCGCGGCGGCACGGCTGATCCAGGAAGCCGAAGGCTACCGCCAGCGCGTGACGGAACAAGCGGAAGGCGACGCCGCGCGTTTCCGCCAGGTCGTCTCCGAGTACAACAAAGCGCCACAGGTGACGCGGGATCGCCTGTATATCGATGCCATGCAGCAGATCATGAGCAACACGAGCAAAGTGCTGATCGACCAGAAAGGCGGCAGCAATCTGCTCTATATCCCGCTCGACAAGATCATGCAGATGACGGGCAGCGGGCGGCCGGAAGCGGCCGCGGCCAAGCCGGCGGAAACCGGCCCGGCGCCGGAGTCGACCGCGCGCACGCGCGAGGCGTTCCGCGGCCGTGAGCGGGAGGCGCGCTGATGAGGCGGAACCTCGGTTCGATTTTCGTAGTCGCGATCGTTGTGCTGATCGTGGCCTCCCTCAGCCTGTTCATCGTCGATCAGCGTCAGAATGCGATCGTGTTTCGTCTCGGCGAGGTGATCGACATCAAGAAAGAGCCCGGTCTTTATTTCAAGATACCTCTTCTCGAAAACGTGCGCTATTTTGACGTGCGAATTCTGACGATCGACACGCCGGAGCCGGAGCGTTTCCTCACCTCGGAAAAGAAGAACGTGCTGGTCGATCTCTTCGTCAAGTGGCGCATCACCGATGTGAGGCAGTATTACGTGAGCGTCGGCGGCGAGGAAATCCGGGCGCAGACGCGACTGTTGCAGACCATCAACGACGGTTTGCGCGCCGAGTTCGGCAACCGCACGGTGCACGAGGTGGTATCGGGCGAACGCGACAAAATCATGGACTTGATGCGGGACAAGGCCAACGAAGACGCGGACAAGATCGGCGTCACGGTTCTCGACGTCAGGCTGAAACGGGTCGATCTGCCGCAGGAAGTGAGCGAAGCGGTTTATCGCCGCATGGATGCAGAGCGCAAACGAGTCGCCAATGAACTGCGTTCCACCGGCTTTGCCGAATCGGAGAAGATCCGGGCTGACGCCGACAGGCAGAAGGAAATCATCATCGCCCAGGCCTACCGCGATGCGCAGCGCATCAAGGGCGAGGGCGACGCCAAGGCGACGGCGATCTATGCGCGCGCCTACGAGCAGAACGCCGAGTTCTACGCGTTCTACCGCAGTTTGGAAGCTTACAAGCAGAGCTTCGGGAACAAGAGCGACGTCCTCGTGCTCGAACCGAATTCCGAGTTTTTCAAGTATCTCAAGTCAAGCGGCGGGGCGACGAAGAAGTAGCGGCCGGCTTCAGCGGTTACACGCTGCACATTCGATATGCGACGCGATATGCGGTGCGCCCCGGGCGCCGTCGCCCTGCGCTGTGCCCCCGGCCGGTCTTGATAATGAAGTTCCTGTTGACGGCCTTCGCCCTGATGCTCGTGATCGAAGGGGTTCTGCCGTTTCTGCTGCCGGGCTTGTGGCGCGACACATTTCGCAGACTTACTGAAATGACCGACGGCCAGATCCGTTTCATCGGCTTGACTTCCATGCTGGCCGGTTTGCTGCTGCTGTATTTCGCGCGATAGGGACTCGACGGTAAGACGTGAGGAGTGAGGAGTGAAGCAAGAGGCAAGAGGCAAGAGGCGTGAGGCGTAAGAGCGCTGGTTCTCCTCTATAATTCACGCTCCATCTCATTTCCAAAACCCTAGCCCCTGGACCCTAGCCCCTGGACCCTAAACTCTGAATCCAGAATGAGAGCCTGGCTGTTACCCGAGTACATCGAGGACATCCTGCCCGCTGAGGCGCACCGCATCGAGCGCTTGCGGCGCGGCATTCTCGATCTGTTCGCGGTGCATGGTTACCGGCTGGTGATGCCGCCATTGCTGGAATACGTGGATTCCCTGCTCACGGGCACCGGTCACGACCTTGACCTGCAGACATTCAAGCTGGTCGATCAGATATCAGGACGCATGCTCGGCGTGCGCGCGGACATCACGCCACAGGTCGCGCGCATCGACGCGCACCTCCTTAATCGCAGTGGCGTGACCCGCCTGTGCTACGCCGGCAGCGTGTTGCGCACGCTTCCCAGCGGCTTGAACCGCACGCGGGAACCGTTGCAGGTCGGCGCCGAGATTTACGGCCACCGCGGGATCGAGAGCGATGTTGAGATCCAGCGTCTGATGATGAGAGGGCTGGGGATCGCGGGCGTAAGCAATGCCTATCTGGACCTTGGCCACGTGGCGGTGTTCCGCAGCCTGATCAAGCGTGCCGCGGGCGCCGCCGAACTCGAGTCGGAACTTTTCCGGGCGATGCAGGCGAAGGATGTCCCTGCAGTGAGCAGCCTGTCGCACAGGCTGGAGCGCGGCACGCGCGAGGCGCTTACGGTACTGCCGGAGCTGTATGGAGGCGTCGAGGTGCTGCGGCTTGCGCGGCGGAAGCTGCCCGCTTATCCCGAAATCAAGGCGGCATTGCGAGCACTCGAGGCCTTGTCCGAGCGGCTGCGCGATGTGGCGCGCATCCGGTGCTTCGACCTCGCCGAGTTGCGGGGTTACCACTATCACAGCGGGGTAGTGTTCGCCGCATACGCGGATGGCTGGCCCAACGCGCTCGCGCTGGGTGGCCGCTACGACGAAGTGGGAAAGGCTTTTGGACGCGCCCGCCCGGCGACCGGGTTCAGCATGGACCTGCGAGAGCTCGCTTCCGCGAGCCCGGAAGGCAGAATCGGGGCGGGCATATTGGCGCCGTATCGACCGCGCAACGCCGGGTTGCAGCGAAGGATCGACACATTGAGAGCGCGCGGCGAAATCGTGATCGAGGATCTGCCCGGGCACGTTGACTCGCGGGCCGAGCTCGGCTGCAACCGCCGTCTCGTGCGCCGTGCCGGAAAATGGGTTATTGAAAAACTAAAATGAACCGCCAAGACGCCAAGACCGCCAAGGGAATTGCATAAAATGAAATTCAAGCCGATGAGCAATATTGGGTACGAGCTGTCTTGCCGTACTTTTTGGTTTCTTTTCCGATTTTGTTTTTCTTGGCGGTCTTGGCGTCTTGGCGGTTAATCTGGAAGTTGGGGTTTATGTCGAAAAACGTAGTGGTGATCGGCACCCAGTGGGGTGACGAGGGAAAAGGGAAGATCGTCGACTGGCTGACCGATCATGCCCAAGGGGTGGTGCGTTTCCAGGGCGGACACAACGCGGGCCATACTGTGGTCATCGGCGGCAGGAAGACCGTGCTGCACCTGATTCCATCGGGCATCCTGCGCGACCGGGTGGCGTGCTACGTCGGCAATGGCGTCGTGCTGTCGCCGCAGGCGCTGATCGAAGAGGTGGAAACGCTGGAGCGCGCCGGCGTGAACGTCACTTCACGCCTCAAGATCAGCGAGGCCTGTCCGTTGATACTGCCGTACCACACTGCGCTCGACCAGGCGCGTGAGGTGGCAAAGGGCGCGGGCAAGATTGGCACCACCGGCCGGGGCATCGGTCCTGCGTACGAAGACAAAGTCGCGCGGCGCGCGATCCGGCTGCAGGATCTGTTCCAACGGGAACGCTTCGCCGCCAAGCTCGGCGAGGTGCTCGATTTCCACAATTTCGTGCTGAAGAATTATTTCCGGGCCGAGATCGTCGACTTTCACGCGACGCTCGATCAGACGCTCGCGCTTGCCGAACGTATCAAGCCGATGGTTGCCGACGTGCCGCGGCTCTTGTACGAGGCGCAGAAGGCGGGTGACAACCTGCTTTTCGAAGGCGCTCAAGGCACACTGCTCGATATCGATCACGGCACTTATCCCTTCGTCACTTCGAGCAACTGCGTCGCCGGGGCTGCCGCGGCCGGAGCCGGCATCGGTCCGCTCAACCTGCATTACGTGCTCGGGATCACCAAGGCTTACACCACGCGTGTTGGTTCCGGTCCGTTCCCGACCGAACTCGACGACGACGTCGGCAGGCAGCTCGCGAGCCGTGGCAACGAGTTCGGCGCCACCACCGGACGCCCGCGCCGCTGCGGCTGGTTTGACGCTGCGGCGCTCAAGCGCTCGATCCAGCTCAACGGTGTGTCCGGACTGTGCGTGACCAAGCTCGACGTGCTCGATGGTATGGAAAATGTCTGCCTCGGTGTCGGCTACCGCTTGAACGCCGTGCAGCGGGATATCCTGCCTTTCGGTGCGGAAACGCTGGCGGAGTGCGAACCGATCTACGAGGAAGTGCCGGGTTGGGGCGAGAGCACGGTGGGGATTACGCGCTTCGATGGGCTGCCCCAGGCAGCGCAGAACTACCTCAGGCGCATGGAGGAGGTGTGCGGCGTGCCGATCGATCTCATTTCAACAGGGGCCGACCGGGAGCAGACGATCGTGCGGCGGCACCCATTTGAGTAAATAATGAATACGGAATTATGAATGATGAATGGTGGGCGCGGTCTTATTCCGCATTTCTCATTCATCATTCATCATTGCTCTTGGACTGGTGCGAGGAAGGGACTCGAAGTACGATTCTAACCCATTGATGGCACATGGGTGCCGAGGTTCGGAACGCCTGTCATACCCCCAAAAATACCCCCGCAGCCTCTACGCTACCCTGCGGACATGACTACCGGTACACGCATCCCCGACGCCCGCGCTCAGTTGTGATCGCACCGAACCTCGGGTAACCGTCAGGGCGCGGCTCAGTCCGGTGAGGCACGGTTTGGAACGGGGAGGCGGTGGCTCTATGCCCTCTCATTCTTGACAGGGTAGCTTGCGAGTTCCGACTCGCGCATCTCGCGCACTATCGCCTTCGCAATTTCGGCGACACCCGACGGCATGGAGAGTTGCGGTGTTGCCAGCCCGCGAATGATCTCCGCCTGGCGCGGACTTTCAACCTGGCCATAGCTCAGAAAGGTCGTCAGCACCTTGTCGTGCCCGAGGTTCTGGCTCCACGCCTTAAAATCTTCGGGAGTCAGGCAGACGGTCTGCCCTAGCCGGACGAGCGTGTGCCTGAAGCTGTGCGGGTTGAAATACGGCAGGCCGGCGCTGGCGAAGGCGTCCTGAAAGATGGTGCGGATTCGCGCGGCGCTGCTCCAGTGCGCCCGTTCCAGCCCGGCCGCTTCAAACTGGCGAGAATCCCCCAGCGCAATGCGCGTCGCCGGGAAGAGCGGATCGTCATTGCCCCACAGCATCTCCTCCCGGAGAAACGCCACCCACTCCGCGACAATCCGTCTAATCTCATCCCCGACCGGAAAGAAAAACGTGGTGAAGGTCTTGCTGAACTTGGTCTGGACCTCGCGGGCATCCTGCTCGACGTAACCCGCGGCGAGGTTGACGTGCTTCAGCTTCATCGAGGCGATAGCACTGTCCCGTGCGCCGGTTAGCAGCGTGAACGCGATGAGGGCGCGGTCGCGGCGCTGGATCGCGCTTTCGGCCGGCATCAGGGCGATGACGTGCTTCACCTGTTCCAGGGTTGGCGCCTTCTGTTCCCGCCGCGCCGTCGCAACTCGCACGTCTTTGTCAGACAGATTGAAATAGTCGGCATCGGAATAATGAAAACGCGACTTGTACCCCGGTTGCCCCGCGAGCCAGTGGAAGAATCGTTTGACGTGCGCAAGCGTCGCATTCAGGGTTGCCTTGCTCAGCTTCTCCCCGGACCGCTGCCCCTTTTGCTCGGCCAGATGTTTCTTGAATGCGATGGCCTGCTCGAAGTGAAACGCCTTGAAATCACGGTGCCGGGTATCGGCCTCGAAGCGCGCCAAAGCCTTCGCCACCGCATCCACCGTGGGCTCGCTGTGACGCTTGGCTTCCTTCAGATAGGCGAAGTATCGGCGCTTGATCCGTTCGTTGTCGGCGTTGTGCGTTGTCATGGTCTGGTGCTCCCTATTCCAAGTCACTGTTCACGGAGGGCTGTGCGCTCTCGTCTATGTGTGGCAGTGCTTGCGGCAGCGTGATGTCCAATTGCCCGCGAACCTCCCCAAGCCGGGCCAGACTGACGCGCCGGTACATCATCGCTTCGCACGTCGAACAGATCGCGATCAGGTTCCCGAGCGTCGCGGTCACGGCCTGGTAGTCCGCCATATCGCCAGCCGGTGCTCGCGGCGCGCGGCATCGCACGCAATAGATTTCCCCCGGCTGGCAGGTCCGCTTGTTTTTCGCCCGCCGCGCGCGGAGGAAGGCAACAAGATCGTGGCCAAGGATCAGCATCGGGCGCCGGCCATCGCTGGTCGGGAGCTCGCGTTTGACCCACTCCCGCACGGTATTGCGGTGAACGCCAAACACGCCGGCGACTTCTTCCACGGTGTAGTTCCGGTGGATCTTGGCGAGGCGCGGGTTCGGGTGGCGCTTACTCATGGGTCTGCTCGGCTAACCAGGACATTCGCCGCGACTGGCGCGGGCATAGGCTTCGGCGTCGTCCGCAGTGCCGCTGACATTTTGCGCACTCGGCGCACTGGAAACCGACGAAACCGGCGAAACCGATTCCACCTGCCAGGCTTCCGCCGAACGGTTGCCGCTGGAGCGCACAAAGCGCCGGCCATC
>MERG01000259.1:11466-11608 GCA_001771985.1 Betaproteobacteria bacterium RIFCSPLOWO2_12_FULL_62_13
AGATCGGACCAGTCGCCGTACCCCGCCATCGACTTGCAATCGGCCTTGGGCCTGCCGGCCACCACCCAGGCCCGCACGATGGTCAATGCCGCCGCGACATAGCGCCCGCGCTCGCGCAGCACGTCGCGCACTAGCTCGGGCC
>MERG01000260.1 GCA_001771985.1 Betaproteobacteria bacterium RIFCSPLOWO2_12_FULL_62_13
GGCGGCAAGATCCGGTTGCGCGGCCGCGTGGCGGCGCAGGTAGTCGATAGCGCGCGCGATGCGCTCGTAATCCCGGGACTGCCCGATCGCTGCTGCGGGCCCGGAGTGGGGCAGGGGGTTTTGCATCAGCATGGTGCGAAGAATAAAGCGCAGCCCGGAGATTTGCCACCCGTTTCTTGCTTCGTGCGAACAGTTCAGCCGCGGGGTTTTCCGCAGCGAATGCGCGTGGTGGGTCGTTCAGCAACAGGAACACCAACCCACGGATCTTCAGAGCGCGCAACTGAGCGTGCCTTTCAGTCTGGCCATGGCGTTATCCCTCGGCCGCACACGCGGGACCCGCGCCGGGATGCGCCGGGAAGACTACGAAACCGCGCTTGCTACGCCCGAGGTGCGCGCGCTGTCCAGCCGGGTGCGCTGCGTGGTGGATCCGGAGATCGAAGCCATGACCAACACGGAGGAAGAGCCCTCTCGCGTGACCGTAAAGCTCGCGGACCGGCACGAATTAGTCGCGAAGGTGGATCACCCGCGAGGCAGTCCGCACCGCCGCATGACGTGGACCGAACTTCGCGAGCTATTCCGGGACACGCTCGCTGATACCCTACCGGAGGGCGCGATGCAGACCGTTCAAGCCCGCCCCGTGTCGATCTGCATTAAGGGCTTCCCTTCATAGCATCCTGCGCTGCAAGGTTTGCATTCGAGCTTCAAGCCTGTGACGCGAGGGCATAGACGCGATCGACGAACGTATCGAGGTCAATAGACGCGAGATCATCTGGCAATAGCGGGCTGAGTTCGTGCGGGTGCCGGTAGCAGAAACTTGCGGCGATCCCCATCGCCGGTCCATAGTTGACGCACATCCGTTCTTCCTCGCAGCGCTCTTGAGCCGAAGCGCGGCGCGCTTTGACCTTTCGATAATCATCCAGATAGATCAACATGACAGCCTCCAACGATTTGGTTCCCGCCTGTTTGCAGGCAGAATCCGTGCCATGCCTCTTCGGGACGTGAACAATTTCACAGTACTGCGATAACAAGCTGATCAGAAGAGGGCTTTGCCCGCGCGGTCAGCCACTCGACTGCCAAGCTTTGGCATTGGTTCGCTGTCGAATGGTCGACAAATGTCGGAAACGTGGACGGACTGGTGTGGCGGCTCTCGGAGACCTGAGTCAGGAGCGTGACTTCTTTCACGTAATGGCTGGCGCTGGAATTCCGGCATGAGTGTCAATGACCCTGATCGCGCACGGCGTGTCGCTGCCAGAAGGAACGCGGCCTCCGCAGGTGAAAAAGCAGGAAGGTGTCAAAACCGGCCAAGCTGAGAACGCGTTGAGCGCCGGCAATCCGGGATTGCCGGCTACTCCCGTGCGAGAATGAACTCCGCAATGTCGAGCCGTGTCGCGATCCAGATGTCACGCATGCTGGCCGCGGTCTGGACGATTTTCTCGTAATAATATGCGCCGTGCGGGCGGCCGAAGATATGGGCATGCGAGGTCACGTCGATCATGACCGGGCCTTCGCGCCGCTCCGAGATTCTTTTGAGGTGCTCTTCGAACGTCTTGAGCATCATGCGCGGCGGATTGCCGTACTTCATCGACGGCATATCGTTGACATCGGTCGAGAGCGGAATGGCCACGATCTTGCGCTCGCCGAACGTCTGTACGTAGGGCAGGTCGTCGTCGAACACGTCGCCGTACCACGTGTAGCCGGCCTCCGCAAGCAGCCGCGCGGTGTTGGCGCTCGGGGTGCCGCGCGGGCTGAGCCAGCCCTTGATGCGCCTGCCCGAGACTCCTTCGAGCAGAGCCGTGCAGCGCTGGATGTTCGTGCGCTCTTCGTCCTCCGCCATCAGCGCCGGGATGACATCCATCGCATACGAGTGCGACAGTATCTCGTGTCCCGCATCTGCGACGGCCTTGACGGCTTCCGGCGTGCGCTCAGCCAGAATCGCGCTCACCATCACGCTCGCCCTGGCGCTGTGGCGCGCGAACGCATCGAGCAGGCGATATATGCCGCGCTTCGCGCCGTAGGCCGCCCACGATATCGCCATGTTGTCGAGCACACCGGGCGGCAGCGGGTTGCCCATCGGACTGATGCCGGGCGCTTTCCCGTCAGACCACGCTTCCAGACAAACGTTGAAAACGACGGCGATGCGCTTGTTGCCGGGCCACAGCCAATCCATTTGCGTCATCTATTTTTTCCGCACATTTCCGAAGCCGCTTCCTATTCGATCCTGAGCCCGATCGCCTTCACCACCTTGGCATACTTCTCCGTCTCGCGATGAATTTGGATCACCTGCCTTCGAAAACCGGCCTTTGCCTGGCGACGAATGCATTGTAGGCATGCTCGAAATCCTTTGTCTGCATGCAGATCGCCTGGGCCTGCGCCTCCGCTTCGATTGCTTCGTCGATCGCCATGTTCCATTCCTGGTGTATGCAGCGCTTGGTCATGGCGTGTGCGAATGTCGGGCCCGCGGCGATGGAGTTGGCGAGTCCCTGCGCCTCCGCCACGATCTTTTCGGACTCGCAGAGCTTGTTATAGAAGCCCCAGCGCTCGGCTTCCGCCCCATCCATGGAGCGGCCGGTGTAAAGCAGCTCGGCAGCGCGGCCCGCGCCGATGATGCGCGGGAGGATGTTGCAGGCACCCATGTCCGCGCCGGCAAGCCCGACGCGCACAAACAGAAATGCGACCTTGCTTTGCGGCGTGCCGTATCGCAGGTCCGAGGCCATTGCGATGATCGCGCCGGCCCCGGCACAGATGCCATCGACTGCGGCGATGATCGTTTGCGGACACGCGCGCATCGCTTTCACCAGATCACCGGTCATGCGCGTAAACTGAAGAAGACCCGACATGTCGTCCTTGCGCTGCATTTCAACCAGCGGGCCGATGATCTCGTGCACGTCGCCGCCGGAACAGAAGTTGCCGCCTGCGCCCGTGATGACGACGGCTGTCACTTCGTCGGCATACGTGAGGTTGCGGAATGTATCGCGGAGCTCGGCGTAAGATTCGAACGTGAGTGGGTTTTTGCGCTCAGGCCGGTTGAGCGTGACCGTCGCGACCTTGCCGTCCAGCTTCCACAGGAAATGCCTCGGCGCATACGCCTTGAAATCAACGGCGCGCGGTGTGAAACGGGTGGCAGTATCATTCATGGGTTTCTCCAATTGAACTATCGTTAAACTTGCGCGCAAGGCCGGCGGGCGCGAGCCGATGCGTTACGGCATGAAAAAGCCGCCCGTGATATCGATGACCGCGCCGGTGATGAAGGACGCCTCGTCGGAGGCGAGGAAGCTCACCGTGCTGGCGACGTCGTTGGGATAACCGACTTTGCGCAGCGGCGTGCGGGCGATGTACTGCTGATCGACCTCGTCCGCTTTTGCGAAGGTGGCCGCCATTGCGGTCTTGATGCGCCCGGGCGATACGCAATTTACCGTGATGCCGTACTCGCCGGTCTCGCCGGCCAGCACACGGGAAAACCCGATCAGCCCTGCTTTGGATGCCGCATAGCAGGCGCTCCCGAAACCCGTATACATACGTCCGGACTGCGACGATAGGTTGATGATTCGGCCCCATTTATGCGTCCTCATCAAGGGCAGGGCTGAACGCGACACCAGGAACGCGCCGGTCAGATTCACGGCAATCGTGCGTTCCCAGTATTCGAACGGCGTATCCTCGACTCGCGGGCTGCGGCCATCGATGCGCGGCGCGATGCCGGCGTTGTTCACGACCACGTCGAGGCGCCCGAACTGCGATTTGATCCGGTCGAACATGTGCGCGACCGCTCGTTCACTCGAGACGTCCCCCGCAACACCGATCGCGCGCGCGCCCGTGCCGGCGATCTTCCTCACAGCCTCCTCCACGGCAGCGTCGCGCCGGCCGTTGAGCACTACGCGCATGCCGTCGGCTGCAAGGCGCTCGGCGATGGCGTAGCCGATGCCCTGATTGCTTCCGGTAATGAGCGCAACTCTGGTGTGGTCGTCATGCGCTGGCACGTGTGACACCTCGACAGGCAGTCAGGCTTGCGGACGAATTGAATGGTCGTTAAGCTAAGCAGCAAGAGTAGGGCAAGTTTCGGTCCGGCGTCAACCCGCATGATTGCATCCCAGCGCGACTGCAAACAGCGAATAGGAAGGCTTCGATCAGCGATTCGAGCGCAGGAATCAAGAACAGGCTAGCTGATGCAGTCAACGGCGACCACCGCCTGGAACTGTGTGAGTTCATCGGCGGCGTTGATCAGATAGATCCATTAAAGATGAGTTGATTCTCGAGCGTTCAGGATTATTTCTCATTGGAAATGCGCGAATTCCTCCAGACTCACGCGTCAATAAAGTTGCTCCGCGCACCCTGCGCCTATCCCCGCGGCAAGCCACGGGGAATTGTAATTGGAGTAGAGTGCGCAAGCGCACCCTACACCGAAATTGAAAGGCGCTAATTCATCAAAATACGATGTCAATTGTGAAATCATCCGGCTTCAGTGCTGTAAATCGGCAAAGTAGGGTTTCGCATGTCCCGTGACAGTCCGACCGCGCAGGCCAGGCTTGCCTTCGACGCGAATTCCGCGAGGATTCTCGTCGCTTCTCCATAGCACCGTAACCCGATTGACACCGGCACTGCAGCGCCCCTGACACCGGGCGCTCACAACTTGGACGGAATGATGTATCACTAAGTTCGGTGCGGAATTCAAACGGCGGAGATGGTGCCGGAAATATGGGAGGAAGGAAAACATGAGACTCTTGATCTTGGGGGCATTGACATACTCTGGCATCGTGCTTGGCGCAGCGACTGTTTCCGCGTTTCATTTTCCGACGCTGCCCGTACGCTTTATCGTCGGCTTTGCGTCCGGCGGGACGACGGATGTTCGAGCCCGCCGTGTCGGGCAGCCGTTGTCTGGAAAATGGGGCAGCCGGATGTAGTGGAAATCAAGCACGGCGCCGACGGCAACATCGCAGGCGATGCTGCCTTGCTACAATCATTGGGTGTGCGAGCATTTACCTGATCTGACGACGGTGCAACAAGAACACGTTGTCCGAAGAATTCGGGCGATGTAACATAATCCCTTTTCTTGAGGGGCACGATGAGCGCAAAGGTCGCTGCAAACACAGGGGGCCACGGTGGGAACAGTGGTGTCCATGTCGCTGGGACAGACGCTTCGGATATCTTTGCCGAGCATCTTGCCCGAGTCGGTTACGGCGACCTTCCAGTAGCCGCTATCAATGCGGCCAAAGCCAGCATTCTTGATACGCTGGCCTGTGTATACGCTGGCACAGCGGGCGCCGACGTTGCGGAGATCCTGAAAGCCGTCAAACAATGGGGCGGCCAGCCGAGCTGCACAATAATCGGTTTCGGCGGGCTGAAGGTGCCTCCAGTCAGCGCGGTACTGGCGAACGGTTCGGCGATTCACCAGGACGATTTCGATGATTGTCACGACAATGCGCCGTCCCATCCAACATCGGCCAGCCTCATCCCGGCCATTGCCGTCGCAGAGGAACGTGGCGGGGTGTCCGGACGGGATTTGATCGTCGCGGTCGCGCTCGCCAACGATCTTACCTGCCGCCTTGCCAAGGCCATCACTGCCAAGATTTTTGACCACCCCTGGTTTCGTGCGCCGGTGTGCGGATTGTTCGGAGCAACCGCCGCAGCGGCGAAAATCCGCGGTGCCAGCGCGGCGCAGCATCGCCACGCGCTTGGCCTTGCTCTTCCCCTGGTGGGCGGTACATGGGCAAGCCTCCACCATACGGATTCCAGCGTGCGCTCGATCCGGGACGGGCTTAATTACCACAACGGCGTGATCGCCGCCGAATTGGCGATGCGTGGCCTGCGCGGCGATCCGGAGGTGTTTGAGGGACCCTACGGTTTCTTTCCTGCCTATTTCAACGGCCAGTACCAGCGTGAAGAAATCATCGGCAAGCTGGGCGAGCACTACGAGACCGCCTACGTTTCGCTAAAGCCATGGCCGTCGATGCGCAATCTCCACAACATGATCACGGCTGTAATCGATGTCATGAAACAACACGACCTTCATTTCGAACAGATTTCGAACGTCGAGATGGAAGTCGGCAAGATCAACTTTACCCGTTGCCGGCCGGTTAGCCTGGGGGCCATCCCAGGCAAACGCATCGATCTCTTGAGCAATCTTCATTTTGCCGTCGCTGGAGCGATACGCCACCGCAACGTGCCACTCGCCCTTTTTCACGATGCGAAGCTCGCCGACGATGTGATCCTCAACGCGATGCCGAAAGTGACCTGGCGCGTTTCCGAGCGGCAGGACTCGGCGTCATCCTTCGCATCCTTCGAGATCGGCCGCGCGCAAATCACCACCGTTTCAGGGCAGATCTATAACGGCGAGTGCCCGCTTGATCGCGCGCTCGGCCACCCCAGCAACCCGATGTCGCTCGAGCAACGCAAATCCAAGTTTCTGGAGTGCTCGAAGCTCGCGGCACAGCCAATGCGTGAAGCGCGTGCGCTGGAGATCATCGACATGGTGGAGGATCTGGAGGAAGTCCGCGACATCGCTTCGCTCATGAAGCTGCTCGCCTAGGCCTGGCCGCCACCTACCGCAGTTTCGCACGCCACTGCAACGCTTAATCATCAACAAAACGGAAGGATGCACGGGACATGGCTTTTACGCAAGCTGAAGAAGCAATGATTTTGAAGGCGGTCGACGAGACCAGAGTCCGCAATACAATCGACCGTTATTTCCACTGCGTCGATGCTGGCGATTGGGATCTCCTCGCCACGTGTTTCACGGACGACGCCTGTTTCGAATTTAATCTCAGCGCGAGCGAAAAAAAGATTCTGCAAGGTGGTAAGGTCATCACCGATTATTTCCATGATCGCAATCGCCTGTTCAGGACGAAGACGCACTACGTGGGACATGCCGAGATCGCCATCGCCGGCGATACGGCAAAAGCGGACGTCTACGCGATTTCGAATATCGTCATCAACGACCGCGTCGCGATCCGGGGTTTGCGTTATGCAGACACGCTCGTTCGCGGGGCGGACGGTAACTGGCGTTTCCGAAACCGCGTTCACCTGGCGCTGTGGTCGCATTACGCCACCTTTGTCGAACCCGAGGTGCCCGCGTCATGATAACGTAGAATTGTCCGCTTACCCCCCGCGACATTCCGCACCGGAGAAGCTCGCGAGCTTCCTCAACAACGAAATCACGAAACGGGAAAATGTTGTGCGGCGGTCGAAGGTTCGGGTTGCATAAACAT
>MERG01000261.1 GCA_001771985.1 Betaproteobacteria bacterium RIFCSPLOWO2_12_FULL_62_13
CTTGCCGTTGGCGAAGCTGAACACACAGCTTTGGCCCAGCCGCAAGCCCGGAACGGCGCCGCGCCGCGCACGCTCCTCTATGTCGAGGACAATCCGGCCAACCTGCAACTGGTCGAGCAGATCATCGCGCGCCGCCCCGATATGCGCCTGCTGAGCGCCCGGAACGGACCTCTCGGCGTCGAGCTTGCGCGCGCCGCGCGGCCGGACGTGATACTGATGGACATCAATCTGCCGGGCATGAGCGGGATCAAAGCCATGCAAATCCTGCGCGCCGACACGGCAACGGCGCACATCCCCGTCGTTGCCCTCAGTGCCAATGCGATGCCCCGCGACATCGAGCGCGGCCTCGAGGCGGGATTTTTCCGCTATCTCACCAAGCCCATCAAGGTCAGTGAGTTCATGGTCACGCTGGACGAGGCACTGGAGTTTGCGGAACAAGAAGTCAGTCAGTGCCGGTAAAGCCGGAATGAAACTCCGCGACGAAATTGGCAGTCTGGCCGCAGCCTTCGGCAGCACGGCCGCCGATCTGAAGGAGAACCAGGACAAGCTGTTGTCCTATGGGCGCGAGCTCGAAGCGGTCATCTCGGAGCGGACCGCCGAACTGGCGCACGAAAAAGCCAATCTGGAAATCAGCGTAGCGGAACGAACCACCCAACTGAACGCGGCCAACGACGAACTCAGAAACCAGACGGCGGAACTCTCCAAGCGCAATCAGGAGATCACGCTGTTCAGCAAGATGAATGACTTTTTGCAGACCAGCACGACCGAAGCCGAGGCCTATTCGATCATTTCTGAAACCGTGACGCAGCTGTTTCCCGAGGACTCCGGCGCCGTCTTCGTGTTGAGCGCCTCGCGCGATATGCTGGAAGCCGCCGCGGTATGGGGCCCGCTGCCGCCGGCCAACCTGATCTTTCCGCCGAACGAGTGTTGGGCGCAGCGGCGCGGCCAGGTTCATCTCGCTATCGGTCACGAGCAACGATGTGCCCATGTCAGCGACGACGCGCACATGTATGTCTGCCTGCCGTTGCTCGCGCAGGGTGAGACGCTGGGCATCCTGCACATACTTGACGGTCCGGTCAAAAACGACCAAGCCGATGCAGCGCGCATGGCGGAAAAGTGCCGGCTGGCCATTTACCAGGCCAAACGCGACGGGCGGGATCGGGTCGTCATGTCCGTCCAAAAGGTGCCTCAGCCAAGCTGACCGCGCGCCTGCAATTCCCCACGACCTCGAGCGCGCCCTGAAGTAGCGCACGGCGGACCTGAAGGCCGCCGAGCGTAAAGGCATGGCTATCGCGACCGGGCATACCGTTAGTCGTTGTTTTTGTTGTCCTTTGTAGCTTCGCTTGCAGCAAGCAGAGCGCAACTGTGCTTGCTTACCCTCCCTTTATTGCGCCACATCAGGAAAATCTCCGCTCTTGTGTGCTGCGGCGGACCAAACAACTAAAAATTATTCGTCTTACGTACGGCAACGTACAGACGAAATCTCTTGTTGCTGTTCCATGAGCGATCGATGAGAATCTGGCTCTGCCCCTTTTTTTGGTGAATTTCGCTCAGGTTCGGACGCACCACGTCGATCAGAGATGACGCAATCGGCGAATCGTCGGGAGGCATTCATGAGATCGGTATGCGGTCACCTGGTTGGAGCGCTGGCCCTGCTTTTCGGCAGCCATGCGTCCGCAGTGCCGTACCCGACGGAAGACCAGCTACGCACAGCGATCGTGGAAGTCGCGGGGATGCTGCAAGCCGAAGGCATCGAGTTGGGAATCCTCGACGCCCGGAAGGAAGGCCTGACGCGGCCTCTGATGGCCGCGGGGCTGAGCCTGCCCAGTGGCGTCTGCCTCATCTTCTACAATACCAAGCCGGAGGACGGGCTGAACCAGTTCTTTGACGCCCTAGACCAGAAAGACTTGCCGGTAATTCTGAATGCGATTGCAGTGCATGAGGCATCGCACTGCATCGAACAACGTGAAGTCTATATTCGCAAGCGCTTCGACAAGGTATTGCCGCCGGATTTCAATCGCGACGACATGACCATTCAGGGCTACCTGTCGGTGGTGAAAAGCGGCGCGCTGGTGAGATGGAGCGAAGTCCTGGCGGACATCGCCTCGGTGCTCTACCTCAAGCGGGCCGTGCCGGATCAATGGGTGCGCCTATCCAAGATCATCGCAGCCATGCGCCACGACCTCGCCTGGAAGTGGCCGGAGCACGACACTTCGGCGTGGCTGCACCAGATCATCGCCGCGGATATCGGCGAGGCCGTGAACCAGAGCCTGTTTGAGACTGCGTTTCAGCTGCGCAGGGAATTCCGCCCCAGCGAGTAAACCTGTAGCGCAGGGGCGCGCGGACACGTTCGCGACGCAGTCGCCCGTTTGCGGGCAGCGCGCCTTCGCTTCCACTCCCGCCCCGGATGGCTCCGCCAACGCCGGGGGTGCTCGCCTGCAATCGTTCATCTGGAATCAGTTATTGGATGGCAGGCGAGGGCGCCTGCGCTACAGGATCTCAACACGAGTCCACGCCGTGCGCTCTACGCGACGGCAGCGACAGCTCGCGGCAGCGAGGGAGCCTCCGGGCGGCGCGCGAACAGCGGCGCAGGCTTGCAGATTCCGTAGCCCTGAGCGTAGTCCACCCCTATGCTTCTGATCTCCTGAATGATCGCGTCGTTCTCGGCGTATTCGGCAACGTTCTTGATGCCCATGATGTGTCCGATGCGATTGATGGTATCCGTCATGGCCTTGTCGATCGCGTCGCACTCCAGGTTCTTGACGAATCCACCGTCGATCTTGAGAAAATCGACCGGCAGATTCTTGAGATAGCCAAACGAGCTCGTGCCCGCGCCGAAATCGTCAAGCGCAAACAGAAACCCCATGGACTTGCATTCCCGGATGAACTCGGCGGCCTTGCGCAGGTTGTTGATGGCCGCGGTTTCGGTGATTTCGAAACAAATCGAATGCGGCGGCAATGCATGCGTAAGGGCCAGTTGCCGAATGAAATCGAGAAAGCCTTCCGCGTTGAGCGAGGTGCCGGACAAATTGATGGCGCAGGTCAGCGGCCCGCCGCCCCGCTGCGCAACCAGAGCGCGATATCCGGCGAATACCGTGCTCACTACCCAGCGGTCGATCGCGGGCATCAGGTTGTAGCGCTCTGCCGCGGGCAGAAAGCTGCCGGGTTGGACCAGATTGCCCTCCTCGTCGATCATTCTGAGCAGGACTTCGAGGTGTTTGCTGGCCCCGGCCGCGGTGCTCAGCGGCAAATAGTTCTGGTGATATAACGTGAATCGATCTTCCGCCAGTGCCAGCTTTATCCGCGTGACCCAACTCGTCTCGCGGTGCCGGGCAGCCATGTCGGTGTCTCCGGTGAGGTAGACACAAACCCGGTTACGGCCCTGCTGCTTGGCCCAGTAACATGCGGTGTCCGCCATGCTCAGTACCTCGGCACCGCTGCTCTCGCCGGTAATGGTGGCAAGCCCGACGCTGACACCGATCGCGAACATTTTGGTGTCCCTGACGAAGCAACGGATTGGGAATCGGATTCCCCGTAGTTGCATCGCATAATTTCAGGACTTCGGCGAGCGGCTTGCCGCTGACTTCCCGCAGGTCCCAGCCGGTCAGTATTTCCGCCGCCGGGTTCATGGATTCAACGCATTCGCCCTGGTCGGTGGCGATTACCGCGTCGCCAATTGAGTTCAGCGTAACCTGGGCGAGTTCTTTCTGCGCGAATAAAGCGCCGGTGACATTCCGCAACGCGCGCAGAGGCACGACGCGCAGCGTGACGAAAACCGCGCCAGCGAGCAGCATGCCAAGCAGGGTTGCGATGCCGGTGCCGACTATCACCGCGCGCAGCGAGTCATTCACGTCTACGCGGCCGGCTTCGCGCCCGAAATCGTAAAGGGGAGCCGAGCGACTCAGCGCCGGGGATGCCGGCTTCTCACCGCTCTCCGCAACGAGGTCGCCCTGCAGGGCGTAAATCTGAGCCGATTCGGTTACGAGTGGGAACGGGTATTTGTCCAACAACTCCTTGAGGCGGAGTTCTTCATGCATCCACACTTCGGGATTGGCAGTCACCAATGGGCCCAGTGCCGCGGCTTTGATCCTGGCCTCAAGGACCAAAGTGGTGCTGAGGCTCCGGTACGCGAAGCTCCAATAAGCGAACGGCAGGGCGATCAGAACAACTAATGCGACCGAGAAGGCCACCTGGCTGACGATGCGGACCAGCCGCTCGTCGCCGGCGTACTCATGAGCCGGACTTCCAGGGTGTCCATTGTCCATTGAACTCCAGCGCCTTCAGCGAACGATCCGCGGATCGGAACCAAGCCAGGCGAATACTATGACTGCGCGGATATGACTACATGCTGTTACTCGGAGCTCCACCGGAAATCGATAGTTTTGAGTTTTTTCGCGCCGACGGCGATGGTGCGTTTTTCCGCTTTGCCGGCGAAAGTCGCGGCGATTTGATAATTGCCCGCCGGCAACTTTGCCAGGAACCACGGCCCTTCGGAGGTGGTGTCCAGCAGCCGCCTGCCTGCCGCGTCAGCGATGGTGACCTTGACGTCGCTCACGTAGTCGCCGGACTTCAGCGCGAACACGAGTTTGAGATTGAAGTCCCTGGCGAGCGAGCTGAGGCGGTCGAGCGAAGCCGTTCCGACGCCTCCTGACACATAGGACACGCGGCCGGCGGTCTGGACGGACTCGTCACTAATTGCGCTCGCGACCGGCACGAGCGATGCAGCGCAAAGCAGAATCGCCTTCACTACCGGCGCAAACAGTTTCGAATACTTCATGATGATTCCTCTCTCGTAGCTAACGAAAACTGCGCACGATGTCTGGATTCCGGGTCGCAGGCGGCACTGCGGCCTGTGCCCGGAATGACGCAATGATGCTGCGAATCAATGGCTCGGTACACTAGCGGTCATGCCCCTTCGCCCAGCCATTTCCCTTGCCCTCGTGTTTTACCTTTTTCACTTTTTTGACTTTCTGCCCCGAGCCCAGGGCAATTAACGCGCACAACATTACATTTCGCATGAACATTTTTTGATCCCCTGTCTGTGTCTGCGGCAATTATCTTCCTTCCTTCAGGACAGTCTGTGCGTT
Organism: Betaproteobacteria bacterium RIFCSPLOWO2_12_FULL_62_13; assembly: GCA_001771985.1. Classification (GTDB taxonomy): domain Bacteria; phylum Pseudomonadota; class Gammaproteobacteria; order Burkholderiales; family SG8-41; genus DSOT01. The sequence goes on from MERG01000261.1 coordinate 5,088, forward strand.
GGCGTACCCAGGACGCAAATGTCTCGTATCCCGGCATCATCCCGTGGCGGTATTGCTTCATAAGTGCGCTAACGCACAGAGAATCGTGGCGAATTGGAGGACGCTGCGCATGCACGGTCACAGCTTTCCGTCCGCACGCCCACGCACCATTTGCACATTGAGGAGACATATCATGTCCACCAGGAATAAATTCGGATCAGTACTTGGCTTGGCTGCCGTGCTTACACTCGGCGCCTGCGAAACCATGAATACCCCCGCGAATACGTCCAGTTCGGGGAGTGCGTACCCGCAGTCCACGAGTTCGGGCGATGCTTACTCGGGCTATGGCGTAGTGCAATCCATTGAACTCGTGCAGCAAAGCGCCCCCGGTAACACCGGAATTGGCGGCAGCGGCATAGGCATCGGCACCATCGCCGGCGCCGTAGTCGGCGGCATCGTTGGCAATCAGGTGGGTTCCGGACGAGGCAACACGGCCGCGACGGTCATTGGCGCTGCCGGTGGCGCGTATGTCGGACACGAGATCGACAAACGGCAACAACAACCGCAGGCAGCCGATTCGTACCGGGTAAACATCCGCATGGAAAATGGGTCTTATCAAACACTGACGCAAAGCACGGTTGCCGATCTCAGGGTTGGCGACCGCGTGCTGATCGACAACGGCGTCGTGCGCCGGTATTGATTTGTGCTGAAGCGGTCGAGTGCGCCGGTTATGAGTAAATCCGCTGGCGCCCCCGTCACCGCGGTCGTTGCCGATGTGCCAGCGGATGCTTTAGAGCAGCCGGCGGAAGCCGCTGGGCCCGCACCCGGAATTTCGCGCCTGACCGTAGCAGTCGGCATATTGACCGTCATCGCGTTCGTGGCCGCGCTGTATCTGGCGCGCGCCTTCTTCGTCCCGTTGTTGATCGGCATTCTCGCGGGCTACGCGCTGAGTCCGGTGGTGGACTGGCTGAAGGCGTGTCGCATACCGCGTCCGGTGGCAGCGGCCCTGGTGCTGGCCGTTGCGGTCGGTGGATTGTCCTTGATCACGTTCCAGTTGAGCGACGACGCGGCGGCAATGATCGAGAAGCTTCCCGAGGCTGCGCGCAAGCTGCGGCAGACCTTGAGTGACTCGCGCGAGAGCGGCCCGACCCCGCTGCAGAACATGCAGGAAGCCGCCAAACAAATCGAGGGGGCCGCCACTGACGCCGGCGCGAAGCCGGGAGCGCGCGTAATCGCGGTCAAGACGTCCGAGCCCAGCGCCTGGTTGCGTGACTACGCGCTCGCGCAATCCGCGCTGCTGTTTACGGTTGCAGCGCAAACGCCGATTGTGTTGTTGCTCACGTATTTCCTGCTCGCGTCGGGCTCGCATTTCCGGCGCAAGCTGATAGGCTTTGTCGGGCCGTCGCTGGCGCGCAAGAAAGACGCCGTGCGGATACTCGAGGAGATTGACGTGCAGATCCAGCGCTATCTGCTTGCGATGCTGCTGTCGAACGTGCTGGTGGCGGTTTGCACCTGGCTCGCGTTCGAGGCGCTTGGAATGGAGCAGGCAGGCGTATGGGGCGTCGTCGCCGGGGTGCTGCACTTCATTCCTTACCTGGGCCCGGTGTTGATCGCGCTGGTCACCGGCGTGGCTGCCTTCCTGCAATTCGGCTCGCTGCTCAATGCGCTCGCGGTCGCGGGCGTGTCGGTGCTGGTGGCGGGCACCATCGGGTTCGTATTCATGACCTGGCTGCAAAGCCGGTTCGCACGCGTGAACGCTGCGGTGTTGTTCATTGCTTTGCTGTTTTTTGCGTGGTTGTGGGGAGTGTGGGGCCTGCTGCTCGGTGCACCGCTGCTCGCCATAGCCAAAGTGATCTGCGATCGCGTCGAAGCGCTCAAACCAGTCGGCGAATTGCTTGGGCGCTAAGTGCGCCTAATGACAAGATCGTATTCGCCCGCCCGCGCTGGAAGCGCGGTCACAACGGGAGTTTATACGGCAGCAAGCGCTCGAACTCTTTTTTCACTACCGCGTAACACTCGCATACGCGCTTTTCCAGTCTGGCACGATCCAGCACCTTGATGTGGCCGCGCCCATACTGAATCAATCCGGCCGCCTGCAATTTGCCGGCGGCCTCGGTCACGCCCTCCCGGCGTACGCCCAGCATATTCGCGATCAACTCCTGCGTCATCAACAGTTCATTGCTTTCCAAGCGGTCCAGGCTCAACAGCAACCAGCGGCAGAGTTGCTGGTCCAGCGCATGGTGCCGGTTGCACAC
>MERG01000262.1 GCA_001771985.1 Betaproteobacteria bacterium RIFCSPLOWO2_12_FULL_62_13
CCTTTCAGATTGAACGTGCGAAACTCAATCTTGGCACTCCGATGCCGTGCGGGCCAACACCCGCTCGGAGTAGGGGAAGTCCCTTTCATTCGTTAGAGTTCATGACGAACACGCGCAACGAAAATCTCGGCTATCTATTTGGGCTAATTGCGGTCGTCGCATTTGCCGTCACGCTTCCGGCTACGCGGGCGGCGGTTCGAGCGCTCGACCCTGTGTTCGTAGGCCTAGGTCGAGGGGTCGGCGCGGCTTTGCTGGGCGCTGCTTTTTTACTTCTCACCCGCCAACGCTTACCGTCGCGTGAAGAGGCAAAAGGTCTAATCATCGTCGCCGCCGGCGTTGTGGTTGGCTTTCCTCTTCTTACTGCCTGGGCGATGCGCTACGTTGATGCCTCGCACGGTGGCGTTGTCCTTGGAATTCTTCCGCTGGCAACCGCAGCGGCCGGGGTCCTGTTCTCCGGAGAGCGTCCGTCAGCGCGGTTTTGGTTTTTTGCGCTGGTTGGAGCTGCGCTGGTGGTCGGATATTCGCTTACAAGGGCGGGGGGAACCCTACACGTGGCTGATCTCGCCCTCTTCGGAGCCATTGTTAGCGCCGGCGTCGGGTACGCCGAGGGGGCGCGACTGTCCAGATCCTTGGGGGGGCTCCAAGTTATCTCGTGGGCCCTTATCTTTTCTGTTCCCGTCCTTATTGTTCCTGTCGTTCTGTTCGCGCCGGCGTCAATCAACTTGCCTTTGGAGTCTTGGCTCGGGTTCCTCTACGTCACGGTGATCAGCCAGTTTCTCGGTTTCATTCCTTGGTATCACGGGCTAGCACTTGGCGGAATCGCTAAGGTCAGCCAAACACAACTATTGCAGCCATTTCTCACCATCGTGGCATCTGCGCTCCTGCTTGGAGAGCGCGCAGATATCCTTACGTGGCTCGTAGCCGTCATCGTAGTGGCAGTAGTCGCGATCGGCAAGACTGCCCGAGTGGCAAACATGAACTCTAACCCTACGGTCGAGAGGGACGCGCGCAATGGCAGCGCGCGCCCCTCACCGTAACGTTGGGCCGTTTGATTGTTGCTCCTCGCTGAGACCATGCTTGCCATCGCTTCACTCCGTCATTTCCGCCTCAGCGCGCATTCACAGCGGCGCGTTGCGCGTGTGAGTGTGAGACGCATATGCTCGCCAAGGCGCGTGGATATTGGCTCACAAGCCCGTGGCTTCGCTCAAGTGCGGCCCTTCGCTTGGCATCGTGCCGCGCCGCTGCGGTGGCTCCGGCTGCCGAAACCCGGCCACCGCATTCGTCATTGGTCACGACCGTTTCTTTTTCAGGCGGCAGCTTCCTCTCAAGCACTGCCGCTTCTGCGCACGCACAAGCTCGGTTGTCGGCGTGCAGAGGTCGCGATTCTTTGCGCCACCGCTTCGCTTCCGCACGCGCTGTCTCAGCTCGTCGCGCAAGCGCCCTTGCATAGTGCGTTGCCCAACAACAGTTGGTGCGGACGGGCCGGAAGCGGCGTAGCATTTCTTGGCACCGCGGCGGCCCGCCGCACAACATCACGTTGGGCTGGTTGATTGTTGTTCCTCGTTAAGACCGTGTTCACCACCTACTCACTTCGTCATTCGTGCATTCGCGTTCACGCTCCGCGGCGCGCTATGCGTGTGAGTGTGAGACGCATGTGCCTGGAATGGCGCGCCGCTATTGGTTCACAGGGCAATGGCTTCGCTTCAACACCGTCCATTTTCGTACCGTCGTGCCGCGCCGCTCTGGTAGCTTCGTTCGCCGAAGCGCTGCAGCCGCGCTCGGCTCCGGCGACCACCGCTCTCTCCCACGCAGCAGCGACGACTCAAACACTGTCGCCTCCGCTGGCGCACCCACTCCTTCGTCGGCACACGCAGGTCGCACTTCGTTGCACCACCGTTTCGTTTCGGCTCGTATCGTCTCAGCTCGTTGCACAAGCGCACTTGCATAGGCCGTCGCCCAACTACAGGTGGAGCGGACAGGCCGGAAGCAACGTGCCACAATCAACCATCGTGGCGGCCTGCCGCTCACCAACACGTTAGCAGATGAAAGCCTTACTCTTTGCAACGCCCTTTGTCGTAGCTTTCCTGCTTGCTCGGTTTGTAGGTGTGTGGCGTGGATTGCTGGTCTCCTTAGCCACATTGATAGCAATATTTGCCTTGCTGTTTCTCTTCAAGTCGACAAATGAGGCTGCTATGATTGCCGGGGCAACCCTGATGGTCTCTACCATTTTGGGGCCGATTTATATTATCGGCTTGGTGGCTGGTAATTTTTTTCGCAAGCCGTCATCTTCAAAAGAGACGAAACCCGATCAACCTTCCGATCAAAGCTCGATAGAGCCGGAGTCAGGGCAATCATTTGAAACAAGGTTTCCAAACAATGATGATTGAAATGCTAACCCTGCGCTCAAGCGGGACTGCGCAAAAGCGCGCAGCCCCTTAGCTTCACGTTATGCGTGACCGCTGCGAGGCTGATTATCCATGAAATTCGATTGGGACCCGAAGAAAGCCGAAACCAATTTGCGAAAGCACGGCGTCTCGTTCGATGAAGCCGCAACCACGTTTCTCGACCCGCACGCCGTCTCCGGCCCAGATCCTGACCATTCAGTTGACGAAGAAAGGTATATTACGTTTGGGTACTCGCAGCTCACGCGGTTACTTGCGGTCTGCCACACGTATCGCCCTGGTGCCATCCGAATCATCAATGCGCGTCGCGTAACGCGAAGCGAAAGGAAAATTTATGAAGAAGGCTGACGACGACGAAATGAGGCGTAGCTACAAGCGTTCCGACTTTGCCAAGCTCGAACGAGGAAAGTTCCATGCTGAGGTGGTGAGGGGCACGGCGGTTGCGCTTCTCGAACCCGCTATTGCGAAGGCGTTTCCGACATCGCGTGCTGTAAACGAGGCATTGGCCGGACTGTTGGCGTTGACAGAGAAGACGTCACGCATAACACATCGCTCAACCCGGACGCGCGGAAAGGCGACGCGCGCCGGTTAGCTTTGCGTTGGGTGGCCTAACAATGTCGGAACAAGAACACAAGGTTGATTCAAGCGGCGTCGCTATTCGCCGTGCTACGAAGAATGAACAATGGTCTGCAATTACTGCCTTATTACATCGCGCATACGCCGTCCACGCGGCCCGCGGGCTCCGCTTCTATGCGAGCTACCAAGATGAGAATGTAACTCGCGAACGTGCAGACGAAGGCGAGTGCTATTTGGCTTTGATCGATAGCGTCGTAGTTGGTACCGTGACTGCGCTTCCTGGTGGCCGAAAGTCTGAATGTTCCTGGTACGTACGCCCTGATGTCGCCAGCATGGGACAGCTTGCGGTAGACCCTGCGTTTCAGCACCGTGGCATCGGAACGTCACTAATGGATCTTGCCGAGGGACGTGCTCGCGAGTGGGGTGCTCGACAAATTGCTATCGACACTTCTGAACACGCAACTGACCTCATTACGCTGTATTCAAAGCGAGGCTACAAGATCGTTGACTCAATAAGTTGGCCCGTAACCAACTACCGTAGCGTGATCTTGGCGAAATCGCTCCAGCCGCATCATGATCATGCGTGAGCCACCCAACTACAGGTGGTGCGGACGGGCCACCAGCGGCGTACCATCTACAACCATGGTGCGGGCCCGCCGCACACCAAGACGTTGGGCGTCTTGATTGGCATGAACGCGCACCTTGCGACACTCGGGATCTCTGTCGAATCCATAGCGGCCCGTGGATTGCGAGAGTGCGGGGAGGCGACGGAACTCGAATGTGCCGAAATCGGACCCGACGGCAGAGAGCATCTACTTGTCCCTGCGGCTGCTGAAGCGTGGCGCAGGCTCAGGTCTGCAGCAATCTCTGATGGCATCACGCTGTTCATCGTCTCGGGCTTTCGCAGCATTGATCGGCAGGCTGAGATAGTTCGCCTAAAGCTTGATACCGGAACTGCGGTCGAAGATATTCTCACCGTTTGTGCGCCACCCGGCTTCAGCGAACATCACACGGGTCGCGCGGTCGATCTTTCAACTCCTGGTAGCCAAGCACTAGAAGTGGAGTTTGACCAAACGACCGCGTATGCTTGGCTCAAGAGACGTGCCGAGGAATTCGGCTACCGCCTCTCCTATCCCATTGGCAATCCATCGGGCTACCAATATGAGCCTTGGCACTGGTGTTTCCACGACGCCCAACCCGGCAGCGCAGCGGACGCGCGGGGAGCGCAACGCCATGCATAGGCCATCGCCCGCGCGCCGCTGGCTTCTACGTTGGGCCTCTTAATCATGAACCATACTCACCATACCGTTGTCATCACTGGTGGAGCCACCGGAATTGGTTTCGCCCTTGCCGAGAGGTTTCATTCCGCTGGTAATCGCGTCATCCTGGTCGGCCGCTCAGAGGCATCTCTTGCCAAAGCGGCCAGTGCGCTTCCCGGCGTCGAAGCCTTCGCCGCTGACGTTTCCGTCGCTCAAGACAGGGAGCGTCTGGTTGGCCGGTTCCCGGATATTTCCATCTTGGTCAATAACGCAGGCATTCAAGTCAACACGCCAATTGCGGAGTCCAAGCCCGAGGATATTGAACACGAACTCTCCGTCAACTTCTTGGCCCCCGTCCTTCTGTGTCGCGCCTTCCTGCCGGTTCTCGCGCAGCGGCCCTCGGCAGCGATCGTGAACGTATCCTCGGGCTTAGCCTTGGTGCCTAAGGAGGTAGCCGCGATGTATTGCGCGTCGAAGGCCGCCCTGCACAGCTTTTCCAAGGCTTTGCGCTGGCAATTGGAGAGTACAAACGTCCGCGTATTTGAGGTACTCCCGCCTCTCGTCGAAACCGCTATGACCGCAGGCCGTGGAAAAGGAAAGATATCTGCGGCCCAACTTGCGGAGGAGTTTTGGGAAGGATTCAAGGCCGACCGCTATGAAATGCTAATTGGCAAGACCAAACTTCTCTCTGCCGTCAACCGCCTTGCGCCATCCGTTGCCGAAAGGATCATGCGCCGTGGCCTATAGCCGAGGCCCCATCATTCGAGGGGACCTGCGCGAAAAGCCGCGCAGGCCCCTCAATTCAAACTATAAGGACTTCCCCGGAACTGCAAGGCTGATTTCAAAAGGCCTGACTGC
>MERG01000263.1:0-5115 GCA_001771985.1 Betaproteobacteria bacterium RIFCSPLOWO2_12_FULL_62_13
GCATTCATGTTCGTTTCCAAGAAAACATTCAGCCACAGAGCGCACAGAGGTCACAGAGAGAAAATCAACCCCTACTCTACGGGCGCAAAAAATCAAGACCAAAGGCCAACGGACAGGATTTACAAGATCGTCCAACACACGCTTTTGATTGAATCCTGTTAATCATGTAAATCCTGTCTATTCGTCTTCTCTGTGCTCTCTGTGTGCTCTGTGGCTCGAATTTAGAGGTTCACGCTGCGGCCGCCGTCGACCGCGATCACCTGTCCCGTGACATAAGGGGCAGCGGCGATCAGGAATTCAACGGCTTTGGCGATATCGTCGGGCTCGCCGATGCGCTTCAGTGCCGTCTGGTTGATGATGCGCTGGCGCGCGACCTCATCTTGCCAGGCGTCATTTTCGGGCCACAGGATGGTGCCCGGCGCAATTCCATTGACGCGGATTTCCGGGCCCAGCTCCCGGGCGAGCGAGCGCGTGAGCGCGAGCAGGCCCCCTTTTGCGACGTTGTAGACGACGTGATTCTTCAACGGAACTTCGGCGTGAATGTCGACGATATTCACGATGCAGCCGTGCGTCTTCCTGAGCTCCCGCGCTGCCGCCTGCGACAAGAACAGCGGCGCCCGGAGATTGGTTCCCACAAGATCCTCCCACGCCTTCTCGGTGATCTCGCCCACCGCCGTCGGATAGAAACTCGAAGCATTGTTGACCAGTGCGTCAAGCTGGCCGAAGACCTCGACCGTGTCCTTGACCAGACCCGAGAGCGCCGGGACTTTCAGCAAATCGGCCCGCACCAGCGCCGCCGAACCGGCACGCCGCGCAACGAGTTCGGCCTCGAGTGCCCTGGCTTCCGCCACCGACGACCGGTAATGCACCATGACGTTCGCGCCGGCCGCGTGCAGCCGCCGGCAGATCGCCGCTCCGACGCGCTTCGCGCCGCCCGTGACGAGGACTACCTTGTCCTGCAACGACTGTGCCATGCTGATAGGCAACCCTTTGCGGCCGAAATGAAGACCAAGTTTGCGAATTTTACCGGATTAACCCACCATAACGCCGATGAATCTGCCCGAGCCCTCAGCCGACGCCCGTGCGCACAGCAGGCGCGTCGCCGCCTGTCTCCACGACGAGATTGAAGGGAGCGGCGGCTGGATCAGCTTCGCGCGCTACATGGAGCTCGCGCTCTACGCGCCGGGGCTGGGCTATTACATGGCGGGGGCGCGCAAACTCGGGCGCGACGGCGACTTCGTCACCGCCCCCGAGATTTCCGACCTGTTCGGCCAGACGCTGGCGCAGCAGGTGCGGCAGGTGCTTGCCGCCGGTTACGAAGAAGTCCTCGAAGTCGGGGCCGGCTCCGGCGCGCTCGCCGCCTCGCTGTTGGCGGAGCTCGAACGGCTCGGTGCGCTTCCCTCCCGCTACCTGATCCTCGAACTGTCGCCCGATCTGAGAGGCCGCAGCCGCGACACCATCGCCTCGCGTGTCCCGCATCTCATGGAGCGCGTGGCCTGGCTCAACCAGTTGCCGCCATCGTTCAACGGCTGCGTGATCGGCAACGAAGTGCTTGATGCGATGCCGGTCAACGTCGTCTGTCGCGATGGTCTGTCGCTGAGCGAGCAAGGCGTCGTGATCAAGGGTGAAGGCTTCGGCTGGGCCGCCCGCCCGATGCCGGAGGCGCTGCGCGCGCAAGTCGACACATCGTATTTTGCTGAATCCGGGTACTGCACCGAATTCCAGCTTGTCGCGCGCGGCTTTGTGCGCACGCTCGGCAGGATGCTGGAGCGCGGAGCGGCGCTGTTCGTCGACTACGGTTTCCCGCGGCACGAGTACTACCACCCGCAGCGCACCCGCGGCACGCTCATGTGCCACTACCGCCATCACGCGCACGATGATCCCTTCTTCCTGCCCGGGCTGCAGGACATCACCAGCCACATCGACTTCACCGCGATCGCGGACACGGCGCGTGAAAGCGGCCTGGAACTCCTCGGTTACACTAATCAGGCGCAGTTTCTCATCAACTGCGGCATCACGGATTTGCTTGCGCGCACCCCGGCGCAGGACGCACGCGCCTATCTGCCGCTCGCCGCACAGGTGCAACAGCTCACGAGCCCTGCCGAGATGGGTGAACTGTTCAAGGTGATCGCGCTGGGCCGCGATGTGCCGCAACCGCTGCTCGGATTCAGAAGCGGCGACAAGCGGCACACGCTATGGCCGCCGGGAATGTGATCGTGACGATGGTTTTACCCGCGCCCCGCTGGTGGATGGCCGCGTTCGTCGCGACCGCCACGTTCGCTGTATCGGCCGCAGCCGCGGCGTCCGACACACCCGAAATCGCGAAGGCAAAATATCTGTGGTCTCAAAGTCCGCACGGCAAGATGCTCGAACGCATCCTGCCGCCGACGATCGAACCGCGCGACTTGCCGGAGCCGCGGTCGGAGGGCGCGCGGCTTACCGCGCGCTACTGCGTGCAATGCCATTACCTGCCTAACCCGCAGATGCACACCGCCGCCAAGTGGGTGCCCATCGTCGAGCGCATGGTCTGGCGCATGCAGGGCAGGGGCAACCTGGGGGAACTGATGAAGGAGATGATGGCAGACATCCAGGCGCCGTCGCAGGAGGAAGTTTTGATTCTCACCCGTTATCTGCGCAAGCACGGCCTGAAGGAAATCGATGCCGGGCACCCGGCACTCAAATCGACAGCGGGACAAATCTTCAGCATCGCCTGCTCGCAATGCCATGCGCCGCCGGACCCCCTGCGCCACACCGCGCGCGAGTGGCCGAAGGTGGTCAAGCGAATGAAACGCCACATGGCGTGGGCCAATGTCGTGGTCGGAGTGAGTGAGCTGCGCACCGTGCCAGAGCTCAAGACCGACGAGATCGTCCGCTTCCTGCAGCGCAACGCCCGCCCGGAGCCGAAGGCAAAATGAAATCGCCGATGAACGCCGAAATGACAGTGATTCAGTAATTCAGTGATTAAGCGATTGGTTGGTGAGCGGTCCCGGCGCCTTACCCCGTCACTGAATCACTCAATTACTTAATCACTTGAATCCTGATCGCATCGGCGTTTATCTGCGGCTAGATCTGGTTTTCAAGAGGCGCGACAATGAAAGCGATGCAGCTCACTGCGCCGCGCACGGCGCTCAAGCTCGCGGATCTGCCCACGCCGCGGCCCGCAACCGGGCAACTCCTCATCAAGGTGAAGGCCTGCGGCGTGTGCCGCACCGATCTGCATGTCGTCGATGGCGATCTAACGGAAGGCAAGATGCCGATCATTCCCGGTCATGAAATCGTCGGAGAGGTGATCGAGCGTGGTGCAGCCATTGAACGCTTCAATATCGGCGACCGTGTCGGCGTCCCCTGGCTCGGCTACACCTGCGGCACCTGCTGCTATTGCGCCAGCGGCCACGAGAATCTCTGCGATAACGCGCGCTTTACCGGTTACCACATTGACGGGGGCTACGCGGAATACACGCTTGCAGACCAACGTTACTGCTTTGCGGTTCCCGATGAATACGACGATGTGGCGGCAGCGCCGCTCCTGTGCGCGGGGCTGATCGGCTACCGCTCGCTCGTCATGGCGGGTGACGCGCGGCGGCTCGGCATCTACGGCTTCGGCGCGGCGGCGCACATCGTCGCCCAGGTCGCACGTCACCAAGGGCGCGAGCTCTACGCTTTCACGCGGCCAGGCGATTCCGAAGGGCAGAAGTTCGCGTGCGAGCTTGGCGCCGCGTGGACGGGAGATTCGACCGCAATGCCGCCAGAACCGCTTGACGCCGCCATCATCTTCGCTCCGGTGGGCCCGCTCGTCGTCGCGGCGCTGCGCGCCACCGCCAAGGGCGGCACCGTGGCGTGCGCCGGCATCCACATGAGCGACATTCCGGCGTTCCCGTATCACCTCCTCTGGGGCGAACGGGTCATCCGCTCGGTCGCGAATCTCACGCGCCACGATGGTGAAGAATTTCTGAGACTCGCACCCAGAGTGCCGGTGCGAACTTCAACCGAACCCTTCGCGCTCGTGCAGGCAAACGAAGCGCTCTCGCGGCTGCGCGAGGGGCGCATTACCGGCGCGGCAGTGCTCGTGCCGCGTTGAGTGACTCAGTAACGGAGTGTATGTGAGCCCGTGAGGTCGGGAAATGGGAAGAGCGTGAATCCGCAAGATCGTGAGGTCGGGAGAGCCACGGGAAGGCAGTGTTCGAGAGCTGGCAGAAAACGATCCCGAACTCCGAACTCGTGATCCTGCCGGTCGACGGCTATCACGCTGCGGGCACGGACCCCGACGGCACGGCGCGCGTCACGCTCGGTTTCATCGCGCGCCATTCGTCGCAGACGTGAGGGATGAAGCCAACGCGAGAACGTCAGGGCGGGAGGGCGTGAGAGCGGCAAATTCCGTGAGGGCGTTAGAGCGTGAGCGCGGGAGAAGGAAATACACCTCCTCACGATCTGCCGACCTCCCGATTTCACGGACTTTCCATCTCCCGATCTCCCGACTTCACGATCTCACAGATTCACGATCTCCCGGTTTCACGACCTCTTGGGGCTTCTACCCATCACTCGTCACTGGGGTATCTTCATCCCGCGCTGCACCGCAGGGCGCGCGGAAATCGCGTCGAACCAACGTTTGACATGAGGAAATTCGTTGAGATCGGTCTTGTGCCACTCGTAGCGCGCGACCCACGGGTAGTTCGCAACATCGGCGATCGAATATTCGCCGGCGAGATATTCGCGCCCTCTCAGACGATCGTTCAGAACGCCGTAGAGGCGCCGGGTTTCCTTGACGTAACGCTCGATCGCATACGGCACCGCCTCCTTCGCCGCGCGCAGGAAGTGGTGCACCTGGCCGAAGATCGGACCGGTGCCGCCCATCTGGAACATCAGCCACTCCAGCGCGACGTAACGGCCGCGCACCGACTGCGGCAACACTTTGCCGGTCTTGCCCGCGAGATAGATCAGAATCGCTCCGGACTCCATCATCCGTATCGGCTCGCCGTCCGGCCCATCCGGATCGACGATCGCGGGAATCTTGCTGTTTGGATTGATCGCGACATACTCGGGCTTGAACTGGTCGCCTTTCCCGATGTTGATCGGGTGCACGCGGTACGGAAGCGCGAGTTCTTCCAACAGGACCGA
>MERG01000263.1:5156-7544 GCA_001771985.1 Betaproteobacteria bacterium RIFCSPLOWO2_12_FULL_62_13
AACAGGACCGACACTTTGCGGCCGTTCGGGGTACTCCAGGTGTAAAGGTCGATCATTACGCTCCTCTTGTTCGTGATGAGTGATGGGTAATGGGTGATAGGAAAGAAACGGAAGCCCAAGCGAGAATTTCTCGCTAGCTCGCATTACCCATTACTCATTACCCATCACCGAACCGGAAGGGCCTTGCGGATCGCGTCGAGCCGTGCCGCCGCCACGCGGCTGCGGATTTCCGCCGGACTCTTTGCGGACTTGGCGAGCGCGCCGGCGTCGACTGAAGCGGCCGCCTGCCGCGCGCGCTCGAGCCGCGCGCTCGCTTCATTCCTTTCAGGCTCGGCGGCGAGCGCAGCCGCAATCAGCTCCGAGAACCGCTCCGGCCTGCGCCAGGCGTCGGTTGTATCCAGTAATTCAAGCAGCTCGGCGGCGTTGAGCTCCGCGGCGTCGACAATGGCGTTGGCGTGGCGCGCGGCAAGCAGCGCAAGGTCGCGGCAGGATGCCGGCGCCTTGAGTCTTCCGGTCAGCGCCTCCACGGCGAGGGGATCGAGCGCGCGGGCGAGCGCGGCAAGGCGCACTTCGAGCGATGCGCCTGCGCGCGCTGCCGCATCGAGCGCAGCCAGCGCCGCGGCACCGGTTCCACCGTCTTCGAACAGCGCGTCAAGTTCGGGCGCGACTCGCGCGAGCGCTCCGCACTCACGCAGCACCTCGAGCACCCGCGAGGGCTTTTCTTCCATCAACCCGCGCGAAAATTCCTGCCACACGCGCTCGGCGACCAGCGCATCGGCTTCGCCTTGTGCCACCATGCGCCGCATCAACACCAGCGTCTCCGGCTCGATTGCGAAACCATAGCGCGCCGCAAAGCGCGCTACCCGCAGGATGCGCACGGGGTCCTCGTCAAAAGCGGGGCTGACGTGGCGCAGCACGCCCGCCCGGAGATCGGCCGCGCCGTTGAATGGATCCACAATGGCGCCGTCCTGATCCCTCGCAATCGCGTTTATGGTGAGATCGCGGCGCGCAAGATCCTGCTCGAGCGTCACGTCGGGCGCCGCGCAGAACTCGAAGCCGTGATAACCGCGCGCGACCTTGCGCTCGGTGCGCGCGAGCGCGTACTCCTCGTGCGTCTCGGGATGCAGAAAGACAGGGAAGTCCTTGCCGACGGGCTTGAACCCGAGCTTGATCATGTCCTCGGGTCTCGCGCCGACCACCACGTAGTCGCGGTCCTTAACCGGCATCCCCAGCAACTCGTCGCGCACCGCCCCGCCGACGGCGTAGATTTTCATTGGTCGGTGTCACCTGCCGGCGCGGTCGCGGAAACGCCGATAACGCGCGCGCGGGGTCGCCTGAGCAAGCCAGGCAGGCGCCACCGCTTCGAGCGCGGTTGGACGGAGGCCGAATGGAAATTCGCAGCGGCACACGCTGTCGACCTTCATCGAATAGTAGTTGTCGCGCGTCATCAGCTTGACCGGCAGCCACTCCATGGCGAAAGCCTGCCAATAGGAAAGAGTGTCGTTGAGCCCGATGACGGGACGCGCGCGTCCGGTCGTGCGGCCCGCAAATTCCACCAGTTCACGCAGCGTGTAGACTTTCGGCCCGCACAGGTCGTAGCTTTGGCCGAGGCTCGCCGGATCTTCGAGGCTCGTCACGAACGCGGCCGCGACATCTTCCACGAACACCGGCTGAAAGCGCGCGTCGGGGCTCGCAAGGAACACCACCGGCAGGACCTTGAGCAGGGCGGCAAACAGATTGAGAAAGGTGTCATCGCGTCCGAAAATCACCGACGGGCGAAACACGGTGACGTCGAGCCCGGACGCCCGCACGATGTCCTCGGCCTCGCCCTTGCTGCGCAGGTAGGCGCTCGGCCCGTCGCGCGCGGCGCAGAGCGCGCTCATGTGAAGGAGACGCCGCACCCCCTCCTCGCGGCACGCCGCGACCACCTTGCGCGCAAGTTCGATGTGCGCCGCCATGAAGCTACCGGCGCCTTTTCCGTCGTGCAGCACGCCAACCAGGTTGATCACGGCGTCGACGTCGCGGATGACGCCTGCGAGCGCGCCGGGGTCATGAATGTTCGCGCTCACCACCTCCACGGTCGGCAGCAGCATCAACTGCTTTGCGCGTTCACGATCGCGCGTGGGCACCCGCACGCGGTAGCCACGCGCAGCGAGCTGGTGGCAGATGTGACGGCCGACGAAGCCCGATCCGCCGATCACGCAAACGTCGCTGAGTTCCATCTTGAAGACCATCCGACCTTTCATGGTGCCGGCAAACGGGCTCGGCGGCGCCTAAGTACTCAAAACCATAATTTCGGTGACGTATTGGGTCACGCGGCTTTGGCGAGCAACTGCTCTTGGGCTTGAAGCCTGGCCAGCAGAGCGTCAAGGTTCTGGCGCGTGAATT
>MERG01000264.1 GCA_001771985.1 Betaproteobacteria bacterium RIFCSPLOWO2_12_FULL_62_13
CGGATGTGCAGGCACATCATCGCCCGGACATGGGAATTATCTTGGTTTCCGGAGCGATTTTGTTGCTTGCGCTGGCGACCCTTGTGATTCGATACGGTTCGTCAAAGTTTCCTTCCGTGCATGTGGATGGTAATGGGACCTGAAAAAGGTTGAACTCAATCATGTGGCTTTTGTAACCGCTGATCACGACATCAAACAGAGTTCGCCATGAGCCTTGACAGCCACATCGACCGGTCCATCTTCAAGCGAGCTCGCGCCTGCTTTCCGACGGCCGCTCACCTGGATCGTTAGAACTCGTAGGGCGGGACAGCGCAGTGCATCCCGCCGGTCGTGTGATTCAAATTCAAGCCCACAAATTCCTTCACTGGCCGCCCACGCAGCGGCATACAACCCGCGCCTGACGTAGCGATGGAAGCTCGAATAGCCCTGCGCGCACGCGCATATTGCAACTCCACTACAAGCAAGAACGCAGAAAAACCGGATCACGCTATTTGGGCGATTGCGCACGTCAGATCTCGGCAGCGCGCAGCCTGGGCTTGGCCGTCGAGTTGTCAGGGGCAAAATCGCGCAGCGGCCCGGGCACTGCCAGGTAATCCCGGTTCAACTCGGCAACGCTGCGGCAGCCCAGCAATGCCATGACGCGGTCGATTTCCTCCCGCAACAACCCGATCGCGCGCGCCGCGCCGGCCTCCCCGCCCGCCCCGGTGCCATACAGCGTGGCGCGGCCGATAAACACCGCGTGCGCGCCCAGCGCCAGCGCCTTCACGACATCGCTGCCGCGCCGGAAGCCGCTGTCGACGATCACGGTGATGCGTTTGCCCACTGCGTCGACGACTTCCGGCAGGACCTCGATGGGCGAGATCGCGCTGTCGAGGTTACGGCCGCCGTGATTGGAAACGACAACCCCGTCGGCGCCGCAATCAGCAGCGAACACCGCGTCCTGCGGATGCAGCAGGCCTTTGACCATCAGCTTGTGCGGCCAGAGCTTGCGGTTTGAACTTGATGCGCTCGAAGACCGCGCGGTTATTCCGCAGCGCGACTTCATCTTCGGTCCCGCGGTCGATGAACTCGAATATCCCCTTCGGCACTCGGCGGCGCGCGATCTCGCGCAGATCGGCGATGTTGTAAGCCCCAAGGGTCTTGTCTGTCATGGCGTTTCCTAATGGAAAAACACGCAACAATTAGGGTAAGTGACTACAAGTCGGTTGTCTTCCGACGAGGCAGGCGCTTTCTTGTCCTCGAATTCGTTCAAATCGCCTTTTCGTATAGCAGCCTGTCTCTCGGGCATTTACCGACAGTGAATTGCCAGCGCTATGCACCTACTCCATGACGGCAAGTCCGACAGGCTGCTAGGCCAGGCTTACGTGTACGCCGCCCCACGCGGACCGCGCCATGGCATCGGTAAGCTGCACGCTTCGAAGGCCGTCAATGCCGGAAGGGCTGGCGGCGCGCCCGTCAAGCAGCGCCGCGCTGAAAGCCGCCACGCTCGCGGCATGCGCGTTCACAGACGGATACTCCGTCGAACGGTTCTTGCCGTCGCCGGTCAGCACCTGCAGTTCTCCGGGGAAGCGGCTTCTGGTGAGCCCCCTGCCCGTGATGCGGCCCCTGGTCCCATAAATAACGAAGTCGTTGTGAGGGTTCGGTGTCTTCTGGTTGACGTTCAACTGAGCCATGACGCCATTCGCAAAGCGGAAGACTGACAAATTGGTCTGCTCCATGACTCCGCACGGCGTATCGAAGAATGCTGTCACCGTCATTATTTCCGACGACAGCATGTAGCGCAGGATATCGTAAACATGGACGCCTATGCTCATGGTGGTGCCCAGCCCTGCAATGGCTGGATCAACCCGCCAACTCGCCCGTGTGCTCGCTGGATTTGCGCCCGGACTCGCTTCGAGCTGGACAACCAGCACTTCGCCAATCTCGCCGCTGTCGATAATTCGCTTGGTCTCGATGAAGCAAGGCATAAAGCGGTTGTGAAAATTCACGCCCAGCTTCACGCCGGCTTTCTCGCATTCCTCGACGACACGTTCCGCGTCAGCAACGGTCGTAGCCATCGGCTTGTCGCAAAAAACGTGCTTGCCGGCTCGCGCTGCAGCTATTGCTTGCTCAGCATGCAACGCGTTAGGCGTTTCGATCGCCACCACCGTAACCGCCGGGTTGCGCAGCATGTCATCGTAGTTGATGTACGCATGTTGCGCGCCAAACTTCTTGGCAAAGGCGTTCGCTCGCGCCTGCTCCCGGCTGACGACGGCTATGAGCTTGTTGCCCGCGAAGGCGTTGATCCCGGGCAAAATACGATCGTCAGCAATTTTTCCCATCCCGATGAGTCCCCAACCATTCGTAGTCGCCATAGTTCCCACTATATAAGTTACTTGAATTGGCAAGAATGCGGGCGAAGTAATCTGCGTGCGCCCGCAAGTGAAAGAAAAGTCATACGCTACTCGGGACGCGCGCCCGGCAACTTGATGGCCAGGCGCACTTTCTCCACCTGCGCGCGCAGGTGCGACGCATACTCATGCGGTGTGGTCCCCAATGGAACGGTCGCGAGGGCGAGCAACCGCTCCTGAAATTCTGCTCACGGTCGAGTTATAATTGTGCGGCGAGACGGCCACAAAAGAGGATTCCGCCATTGCCCCGATCTCTTTCAGTTCCAGGATGCCGCCGATGCTGCTTACGTCAGGGTTGATGATATCGACTGCTCCTTCTGCGTAAACGATTCCCCCCAACCGGAAACTCCCTCGGCCGTAACGACCTTGACGAACACGAGGTTTTTGCGCCAACCCGGATGGACCGGGAAGCACTTAACACCAGTGATTTTCAAAGTCGCGTCTCCTTTTTGTCGGAATGATTGTGTAATATACCGCAACGGCAACGTTGCCGACCCGGGCAAGCGTCACCGAAGCTGCAAGGTCCACAATGCAGATGCAGGAGGGCTGATGAATCTCAAAGCATGGCTGCTCTCGGGGAGTCTGATCTTCCCGTTCGCAACGGATGCGGGGCAGGATAAGCCTTATCCGGTCAGACCGATACGGCTGATCGTTCCCAGTCCGGCGGGCGGAGGAGTGGATATGCTGGCGCGCTTCATCGGGCAGGGGCTCACCGAGCAATGGCATCAGCAGGTTGTGGTGGATGCGCGCCCCGGGGCCACGGGCATCATCGGTACCAGCATAGCGGCCAAGGCGGCCCCGGATGGCCATACGCTGCTGCTGGCGTGGGTCGCGCCGCTCGCCGTCAATCCGGGCCTCTATAGCAAGTTGCCTTACGATATTCACAGGGACCTCAGTCCGATCATGCGCGTGGCGACGATACCGAACATACTGGTGGTGAATCCGTCGCTCAACGTCGCGTCCGTCAAGGATTTCATCGTATTGGCGAAGGCAAAGCCGGGGCAACTGAACTACGTGTCCTCCGGCATCGGCAGCTTGTCGCATCTCGCCGCAGGATTTCGCCAAATACCTTCAGTCCGAGTTGGTCAAGTGGCGCAAGGTGATCAAGGCCACCGGCATTCAGGCTGAGTGACGGCTGGCATCGGACCGGCGCGGTTGATCCGGCCAGGAGAATCACTCGAGACCCACAACCTCATCCGAATGTGTCGCTCGTGCGCACGTCGGCGGGTGCATCACCGCACGTCGTGGCGATGACGCTACGGGCGATGAGCGAGCCGTCGCGCGACACGGCGGGCGTGGCAGCGCGGATTGAGTTATCCCCTCGAAGGACCGGAACCAACGGTTGGCCGTATGATTTCTTGATTTCTCAGCACAGGGAGGCGCGTTATGGCAACAACTGTCGGCAGCGGCGCATACACATTCGAGACAAACATAGATTGGGCAAAGCTCCCGCCGGGCTGGAGCGCTCCGATGGCCGCGTTGACCGTGGACTCCCAGGATCGGGTGTACGGTTTCAACCGGGGCGAGCACCCGGTCATCGTCTTCGACAAGAACGGCAAATACCTTTATGCGTGGGGCGAAGGCATGTTCGCCTTCCCCCACTGTATCTTCGCCGACGCCCATGACAACATCTGGATCGTCGACAGGGACCACTGCCAGGTCTTCAAGTTCACCACGCGGGGCGAGTTGTTGATGACCATCGGCACCAAGGGCTACCGCTCAGACACGGGGGCTGACAACACCTCCTTCGCCAGCAGCAACTACAAGCGGGTGACGCACCCCGGCGGTCCCTTCAACATGCCCACGGGCGTCGCCGTGGACGAGTCGGGCGACATCTTCATCACCGACGGCTACGCCAACTGCCAGGTACACCGGTTTTCTCCGGACGGGAAGCACTTGTACTCGTGGGGCGCGCCGGGCACCGGCCCCGGGCAGTTCATGTTGCCCCACGGCGTCTGGCTCGACAGCAGGGGCCGCGTGCTGGTGGCAGACCGCGAGAACGACCGGGTGCAGGTCTTCACCCGGAGCGGCGAATTCATCGCGCAGTGGCCGGCGAAGCTCATAGGCCCGGCGACGTTCTGGGTGGATGACGAGGACACGGTGTACCTGCCCGAGCACAACGGCGGCATGTTCAGCGTGTTGACCCTGGATGGCGAACTGCTGGCGCGCTGGGGCTCAGAGAAATCCCATAAGTGCCATGGCGTGGCGAGTGACTCGGACAGGAGCATCTACTTCGTCCAGCCCGTGTCCGGCGAGGGCAGCGGGGGCAGGCGGATCGTGAAGTACGTCCGGAACAACTAGTGCCGTTCCGACTACTTGTGCCAATTCATCCATCTCGCCAAGGGCCGATTATCGCCGTCGCGCTGAAGGACACGATACGGTAAAGATTCCAATTACCAGTCACCGGTCGCCAGTCACGACCATTGCATCTACGCGCCGTCATGCGACGCGATGGCCACGACAGCGGGCCTGCTGGAGCGGTTACTCCAGGCGTGGTTGGTGCCCCGCTGCACGACAATTTCGCCGGCCTTGAGACTCACTTGCTGCGTGTCGAGCACCAGCACGATCTCGCCTTCCAGCACGAAACAGAAATCGAGGGTGCGCGTCTTCTGCATGTACGGATGCGGCGCCAGAGGGGAGTAAGTGGAGGCGTGCGGTGAGCCCATGGCGCGGAAAAAAGCCCGCACCTCCGCGGCGCCAACCTTGCCTTTCCAATTGTCATCGGGCGGGAAGGTAACGACCCTGCAGACCGAGCCTCGCGGCGGAGGCTCGAGGGTGTGCGGCAGATGCAGCGTTTCATATACGATCCTGGCCGGCGTGCTGTCGGTGACCCACAGGCGCGCAGAGGCGAAGCCCGGCCGCGCCGGATCGGTGCGCACGTCGGGCGCCGGGCCGTCGCTCACCAGGTTGCCTTTGCCCGGCTCCCGGTCGATAGTGACGATCCTGCGCGCCGGCCTCACGCCCTCGGGGAGGTTGAAGTCAGGGGAGGGGCGTATGGGTTTGTCGTCACCCTGCGCCAATCCTGCCGCTCCGTCCACGAAACGCGCCGCGAACATGTCGAAAGCCATGAGCGCGCCTTCCCGCGGACTCGACCACTGGTGCCACGCGCCGATCTGGCACACGATGTCACCCGGCTTCATCACGAGCTCGCAATCGTCGAGGATCAGGTGCCGCTCGCCCGCCAGCAGGATGCCGTAGTCTATGGTCTCGGTCTTGTGCATCGCGGACGAGAACAGGTTATTGCCACCGCGGTCCCACACCCCGTTGCTCCCGGGCCGAAACTTCGGCGGATGGAACGGCACGGCGTCGCTGTCCTTCGCCGTGTCGTAATCCGCCGGCCGCGAGCGCGACTGCACCACCCGCAGGTGTCCGCCGTTGGGAGGACCCGCGAAGGTGTACTCCAGGTTCCCATCGTCGTGCTCCCCGGAGAGCGGAGCAGGAGTGTCATTCCAGACCCATAGATCGGTATGGCCGCGGCCGGCGCCCATCGAAGCTTCGTGGGCATTGGGCGCCGGGCCGTCCCACACGACCCTTGACCTGCCGCGCGCGTCGTTGCCGGTCACCACGCGCCGGATCGGTTTCAGACCTTCCACCATGGCCATTTGCTCCTGTTCAAGGTGAATCAAGGGCATTATCCTACCATCGTCGCTCAGGGGAAGGTTTGGTGATTAGAATACGTGGAGGCGGCCTCAAGAATCCCTTGGACACGTTCACCCCTCGACTCCGTCCCCGTTCATCCCGAGCGTACTTCGAGCCCTTCGACATCGCTCAGGACAGGCTTGTCGAGAAGGAAGTCGAGGGACGAACGGGGACTACGCTCGGGGCGAACGGCATTTTTGAAATAGCTGATAGACTTTGGCGCAAGCGGGGTTGGAACCCGCAGCAGCGGATGCTCACCGGAGGAGGATCGGTCATGAGAACTTTTCTGCGCGTTTTCGCCATGGCCCTTGCGCTCGCCTCGATCGGGAGATCGCCGCCGATGTGCTTTTGATAAGCTCGTAGCAAAGGATGTGACGGGTGACGGGAAAGGGTAACGTAAGAAGCAGACAAGAAAGGGCGGCGAACAACTCGTCACTTCTTTTTGTAAACCAGTCTACCGTTCACCGTTCACTGTTCACTTCTTGACTCACAAGGGAGGAAGCGATATGCGGATACGATTGTGCTGTTGTGCCATCGCTGCGGCGTGCAGCCTGACCGGCGCCGCGGCGTGGGCGCAGATCAAGGACTTTCCGATGGAACGGTTCGCCAAGGAAGGCGCCGAACTGGTCGCCAGTTCCCCGGCGCAGTTTGCAGCGCATATCAAGTCGGAACTCGCGCGCTGGGCGAGGGTGGTCAAAGACAGCGGCATGCGTGCCGATTGAAGTCGCGTTTGTGAGCCAGGAAAAGGTGCCGCATCCAGTGAGGAAGCGGCACCCCGTGCTGCGGGTGAACCTCGCGACCGGCGATATCAGCGCCCGCGCCCGCGTGCGTTGAATCGGCTCATATGCATCCCGCCGAAGTATTGGTCGGCGAGGGCCTTCTGTTCAGGCGTCAGCACCGTGTACAGGTCTTTCGTTGCAGCGCTCAAGGCCTTCATGTGCTCTGCGCGTTGCTTTGCGAATTCGGCGCGTTGATCGAGAACTTCCGGCGTCGATTGCGCTGCGGCGGGAAGCCGGGCGCGCAGGGCTTTCATGCTTTCGGCTTGCTGCTTGGCCTGCGTTGCGTACGCCTGCCACGCGGCTTCCTGATCCGATGTGATCTTGAGTTCGGTTTTCAGGAACGCCAGTCGCGCTTCCATGTGCGCTGCCGGGTCACCCGGCGCAGCCGCAGTTCCGGGGCCGAACCCGCCGCGCGGTCCACCGCCCATCATGCCCGGCCCCATCGGGCCACCGCCCCAACCGCCGCGCATCATCCCTGGACCCATCGGGCCGCCGCC
>MERG01000265.1 GCA_001771985.1 Betaproteobacteria bacterium RIFCSPLOWO2_12_FULL_62_13
CCCGCCTACCAGTTCTTGCAGCGAATGCCGGCTGTGCTCGACACGACTCGAAAACTCACGGTAGGGAGCCAGACCGGAAGTTCCGGAAGCCTCCTCAGCGGCAAGGAAACGCTCCACGATCCTGTTGTTGTCGGTACGCCAGGAGGCGCGATGAACGGCAACCACCGAGAAGCTGCCGCCGTTGACATCATTCAGTTCCACGTCCACGATCCTGAGCCCTGCCCGTTCTGCCAGCCAGACTATCTGTTTCAGCCCGTAATACTCGAAGTGCTCGTGGCAGATCGTGTCGTACGCGTTTCGTTCCAGCATCAACGGCATGTAGCTCTGCTCGAACACCCAGATGCCGTCTTTGGGATCAAGAATACTGGCGACGTCGCGTGCGAAGTCGACTGGGCTCTCAAGATCGTAAAACATGGCAAACGAGGTCACCACTTTCGCCTTGCGATGCGGGAACGACTGTCTCAGCAAACCGGCCGTAAAGAAATCGGGAATCAGGCTTAAATGACTGCCATAGTAATGGCGGAACTTCTCTCCTATAGGGTCGATTCCGACCAGCAACAGATCTTCGGGATAGGCGCTGAGAGTAGTGGCATCATTGCTGCCGATGTCCACCACAAGATCGCCCGCCCGCAAGTCCACCGTGCTCCGGATGCGCTCGACGTGCTTGTTCAGGTGTCGCACCATGCTGGGGTTGAGCCCGGATCGGTAGCCGTAGTTCATGCCATACATCTCTCCAAGATCGTAACTGTGCTCAAGCTGAAGCAGTCCACAGACATGATCTCCCCCTTGGCACTTCACCAGTCGCAGTGGTCCCTTGGTGATAGCGGCCGCGGATTCGTCCCGGGGGAAAACTCCGGTCAGGCATTGCTCGCCCAGATCCACAACGGGGATCAGCTCGGTATTGCCGCAGATGCGGCACTTCTGAATTCTCTTGTACATGCTTGTCCGAATCAGCGTTTGATACCTTGCGGATGGCCTGCCCCGGCGCCTGTCGCCCGACGGGACAGGCTGTGCCAGACCTGCTCAGTGGTCATGCCGTAACAGTATCTTGTGACCGGCATCCCTGAGCAGCTTCTCCTTCTTGAACAGCTCGATGTCGCTCGCGACCATCTCGGTGACCAGTTCGTGCAACGTGTGCCTTGGTTGCCAGCCAAGCTTGCGCCGGGCCTTGCTGGCGTCGCCGACCAGGATATCGACCTCCGTGGGCCGGAAATATACCGGGTCGACGAATACGATTTCCTTGCCCGGGGCGAGATGAATCGGGCCAGCCCCGATCACCGACCTAAACCGGTCGCGGTCGACCGCGTGCACGTAGCCGACTTCGTTCAATCCCTTGCCGTTGAAGCTGACAGAAACCCCGAATTCCGCAAAGGCCATCCTGACAAAATCCCGCACCTCGGTGGTTACGCCAGTTGCGATCACGTAATCCTCGGGCGTCTCCTGCTGCACCATTAGCCACATCGCCACGACGAAATCCCGCGCGTGGCCCCAGTCGCGTTTGGCCGACAGATTGCCGAGGTGGAGCGCTTCCTGTAGCCCCAGTGCGATTCGCGCTGCGGCGCGCGTGATTTTGCGGGTAACGAAAGTCTCGCCGCGCGTGGGGGATTCATGGTTGAACAGAATGCCGTTAGACGCGAAGATGCCGTATGCCTCCCGATAGTTGACCGTGATCCAGTAAGCGTACAGCTTTGCGACGCCATAGGGGCTGCGCGGATAGAACGGCGTCTGCTCGTTCTGCGGAATCTGCTGCGCCACGCCGTAGAGCTCACTGGTGGAGGCCTGATAGATCCGCGCCTTCTTCAGGCCCAGCAGCCGGATCGCTTCCAGCAGGCGCAGGGTTCCGAGTGCGTCGGAATTCGCCGTATACTCCGGCGTATCGAAACTGACGTGCACATGGCTCATCGCAGCCAGGTTGTAAATCTCATCTGGCTGCACCTCCTGCACGATGCGGATGAGATTGGTTGAATCGGTCATGTCTCCATAGTGGAGAAAGAAATTTATGTCCTTTTGGTGCGGGTCCACGGGGTCCCGGTAAAGATGATCGATGCGATCCGTGTTAAACAGCGATGCCCGCCGCTTCATACCGTGAACGACATAGTCTCTCGCAAGCAGAAACTCGGCGAGATAAGCCCCGTCCTGCCCCGTAATGCCGGTTATCAACGCTTTCTTTTTGCTCATAACCCGTGTTTGGTTCTTCAAGCCGGCGCCGATATTGACGACACGGGCGTTGCCCGCGTTCCGTCAGGCACATCCAAACACGTCATCATATCGTACGATACCATCGACATTTGGGGGGCGCAACGCAGTCATGCCAAGCCGTCGGTTCCGTGGCCAACAAACGACGCTGCCAGGATGTCTGTAAAATCCTGCCAAACGGGATCGTTACTGGAGATGCACTCGCCCGATCCCACGATGAATTCATGAGAACGATCACACACCAATCGATTCTCGCCGGCGGGCGCTACGGCGAGCTGTCCATCGACGATGGCGAGGCGCAGATTGCGCAATCCCTCTACCGGTTCATGCTGCGACTGCGGATGTGCGAGGAGGCGCTTTCGCGCGAGTATCATCCCGCCGACGAAATGCGCTGTCCGGTGCATTTTTGCATCGGGCAGGAAGCGGTACCGGCTGCGCTGAGCGCATTGTTGACGCGGGACGACTATCTTTTCAGCCACCATCGGTCACATGGTTACTATCTCGCCAAAGGCGCACCGCTGCCGGCGATGTTTGCGGAACTTTACGGCAAGGAGACCGGCGCCAATGCCGGGAGGGCGGGTTCGCAGGACATCTCTTACCCTTCTGCCAATTTCCATAGCGGCGCGATTCTGGCAGGCGCCACCGCGATCGCGGTTGGCGCAGCGCTCGGTTTCCAGTTGCGGAACGAGCGGCGCGTGGCGGTAGCAGGCTTTGGGGAATCCGCCACCGACGAGGGCGTCTTCTGGGAGTCGGTCAGCTACGCGGCGTTGCGGAAGTTGCCGGTCGTGTTCGTCTGCGAGAACAACAACTACTCGGTGTTCTCGCCACAACTCAAGCGGCAGGCGCGCGACAATATCAGCGAACGTGTGGCGACGTTCGGGATGAAGAGCCTGCCCCTGTTCGGCAACGACGTGATGTTGGTGTACAGGGCGCTACGATCGGCCATAGCGGATGCGCGCGACGGCCGCGGTCCGACTTTCGTGGAGGCCTATACATATCGCTGGAGCGGCCACTACGGTCCGGCGAGTGATGACCTTGTGCGTTACCGCAGCGTGGAAGAACTGGAGGCTTGGAAGGATAATTGCCCGATCGGACTGCTGGGCGCGGCGATGAGCGCAAGAAACCTCCTCTCGGATGAGCAAAAGGCCGCACTGATAAAGGAGATCGATGTCGAAATCGCGGAAGCCTTCCAGTTTGCCAAGAGCAGTCCATTCCCGAGGGCCGGTGATTGGGGGACGATGAATTTCTCGGATTCGAGCCCCGTTGCCGATGCATTGCTGACCGTGGTTGACGTTAGGACATTCGACGCCGAGCAGGCGATCGTCCAGGCGAAGGGATATTAAGATGGCGGCAAAGCACTCACTCACGCCTGCGGGCGCGACGAAGAGGTTGGATGCTGGCGAGGCGCGGCGATCACTAGGGGATGCCACCAGGCCGGCACCGGCTATGACCGAGTTGACCTACGCGCAGGCGATCGCGCAGGGGCTCGGGCAGGCGATGGAATTGAGCCCGGACGTGGTCTTGATAGGACAGTTAGTCGACTACAGCCCAGGCGTATTTGGCACGACCACCGGACTGGTTGAGCGCTTCGGCACCAATCGCGTACTCGATTTTCCCGTCGCTGAGAGCGCCATGACCGCCGCTGGCATGGGCGCGGCACTCGTCGGCCTGCGGCCGGTGCTGATTCACCATCGGCTCGATTTCATGCTGTACTCGATGGACGCTGTGGTGAACTGGGTCTCGCTTTGGCGCTTCAAGTCCAATGGCGAATCGCGCGTGCCGCTCACCATACGTGCGATCGTCGGCAAAGGATGGGGGCAGGGACCGCAGCACTCAAAGAGTCTGCACGCATGGTTCGCGCACCTTCCGGGCATCAAGGTCGCCATGCCGGCCACGGCGTTTGATGCGAAGGGCTTGCTGATGGAAAGCATATTCGGCGAGGATCCCGTCATTATCATCGAGCACCGTTCGCTCTTCACGCTCAAGGATCGGGTTCCCAATATCCCGTATCGGGTCCGGTTTGGCGAGGCGGCGGTGCGCCGCACCGGGGGCGATATCACGCTAGTGGGCGCGGGGGTGATGGTTCCATTTGCTCTGCGAGTGGCGGCGCAACTCGCCGCCCACCGCGTGGAGGGCGAGGTGGTTGATCTGCGCAGTATCTCGCCACTTGACTCCGAAACGGTCTGCAGATCGGTCGAAAAAACGGGCCGGCTGGCGGTCTTTGATCCCACCTGGGCATCATTCGGGATGGCGGCCGAAGTGATCTCGCGGGTAGCCGAGCGGCACGGCCGGCGGCTACGTGCCGATCCAGTGCGGATCACTTATCCGGACAGCCACACGCCGATGAGCGCAGCCTTGGAGGCAGTCTATTATCCCAACGAGGCTGACGCCGTAGCGAAGTTACGCGGGCTCGTTCGCTAGTCCGAGACCCGGGGCGCGAGCGGAGAATCGCATGTCTCTGGTGCGAAGCAACTTTCTCGCCAACATCGCCGGCAGGGCGTGGGTGGCACTGATATCGCTCGCCTTCGTCCCGGTTTACATCTGGTTCCTGGGAATCGAGGCCTACGGGCTGATCGGGGTCTACGCGACGCTTTACGCGGTCATATCACTGCTCGATCTTGGCCTGGGCACGACGCTCAACCGCGAACTCGCGCGCTACTCGGTGCAGACCGGATCAGGCCGACCGATGCGCGATCTGCTGCGCACGCTGGAGTTGGTTTACTGGGCGATCGGCATTCTGATCGGGATAGCCGTCGTCGCGCTGGTGCCGGCGATTGCGCTGCACTGGATCACGCCCGACCAGTTGTCCGGGGACACGATCGAATGGGCGTTGCGGCTGATGGGCGTTGCAATAGCCTGCCAGTGGCCGCTAGCGCTTTACTCCGGCGGATTGATGGGCCTGCAACGGCAGGTCACGGTGAACATCATCTCCACGACCGCAGCCACCGCACGCGGCGCGGGTGCGGTGCTCGTGTTGTGGCAGGTTTCCGCAACCGTTGAGGCATTTCTCGCCTGGCAGATCGTCGTGAGTGTCGTTGAGACGCTAGTAACGGCGATTGCCATTTGGCGGGCGCTGCCGCCGGGCGCGCCCGGGCGGTTCAATATGGATCTCGCGCTTGGATCCTGGAAATTCGCTGCAAGCCTAAGTACTGTTTCTGTCTTTTCCGTGATCGTAACCCAGCTCGACAAGATCATTCTGAGCGGGTTGCTTCCGCTGGCGGGATTCGGCTACTACGTGCTCGCCACCCGACTATCGAGCGGGCTCTATTTCCTCGTGACGCCTGTGATCGCCACTTTCTTTCCCCGCTATTCGCAACTTTTCGCATCAAGGGACGAACGCGAGCTCCGGCGCGTCTACCATCAGAGCTGCCAGCTCATGTCGTTCCTGGTTCTTCCGCCGGCAGTCATTCTTGCGCTCTTTCCGTACGAGATTCTGCTCCTGTGGACGCAAAACCGCGAGATCGCCGAAAACGGTTACCTGGTCCTGAGCTTGCTCTCTGCTGGCACCGCCCTGAACGCGCTGGCGAGTCCGCCTCACGTTTTGCAGCTTGCGAGCGGTTGGACGCGGCTCGCGCTGATCAGTTCGGCCGTTGCGACCGCACTGCTTGGGCCGCTTATCTACTTTATGACCATCCGTTTTGGCGCGGAAGGCGCTGCGGCAGTCTGGCTGCTCTTGAACGTGGGCAACATAACGGTGAATGCTGTCCTGACTCACCAGCGGTTGCTGGCCGGTGAGCTGCGACACTGGGCCCGGGTGGACGTGGGCCCCGCGCTGCTCGCCGCTGCCGCGGTTGCCGGCGCGTGGAAGTGGCTGGTTGCCGTGCCAGCCTCGATCTGGTGGAACTCGGTGAACCTGGGCCTGGTTTCTCTCGCGACGGTCGCAGCCGCCGCTCTTGCAACCCCAGAAGTCAGGCGGTTGACGATCCGCTTCGTCGCCTCGCGATTTGGTCGGGCAGCGTAATCGGGCGACCGGGCCGCGTCGGCGATCAAAGCGGAGTTCAAGCGGCTTCGAGTCAGAGCGGCGTATATTTCAGCTCAGTGGCGGCTTCGAGCACCCCTTCAACCTTGCCGGCCCGCAACCATCTTCTCCTCAGGTAAAACAGGGGAATCATCGAGGACGGCCGCAGCGGTCCGTCCGAAATGACTACTCGCGCCTGTGGTCCAAGCACATTGACTTGCCCCATGTCGTAATCCAGTGTCGACTCGACCAGCGCCCTTGATACCTGATCGGCCGGGAGCCGTTCGTGAAAAGCTTCGTCAACCGGGATCCCGCAGTGGTTCTTGTCTCCCCAGAGCCATTCAAACATGTAGAAGAGGTACGCGGGACGATGCTCCTGTTCGGGAACGAACGGGTCGCCCCGGATCGAATGAAGGTCCGTAACCAGGAAAACGGATATGTCCCTGGCGCCTTCAATCTTTGAGAGCTTGTACAACCACGACCGATTCTTGACCGCAGCCCCGATATGGTGAAGGTATGTCAGGTTCAAGTAGATGGCGTTGTTTGTCAGCATGAAGGCGATTGCCGGGAGCATGACATGGGCCGGGAACGTCCATCCAACGGCTCCCAGGACGATCAGCGAAACCGGAAGATGAAAAAGCATATGGTGCTTCGTAGTCCATCCGCCAGGGAAGAAGTTCTGGCCCACTAGTGCGTACGGCAGCGCCGCCAAAATGACGAACACGGAACCGAGACCTACCATGCCTGCTGCTGCAACGGGCGAGATCAACGGCGCGCCGGCAGAATCATTGAAGCTGATCCAGAACGTCAGGGCAAACGCCAAGACGGGGACCCACAAATAATGATGCGCGATCGCGGACCGGATGGGCATGGTGATGGAGGCTTCGATTCCGAATCGAATGGCGTCAAGAAGCTTCATTGCCAGATTGGGCAGACGCACTTGAATTCGATTGTAATTTTCATAATGCCCATGACGTGGCATCAGGGCATTCTTCAAGAACCAGTAGGCAAAGGGAAGAACGAGATAGTCGAGGTTTTCGATCAGTTCGCGAAAGGCGTTCGATACGACATCCCCCGCGGGATTCCAGCTTAGAAAGGATTTGAGTCCGAGGAATCCAAAGTAATAGACCAGCGTTGAGTTGGCGTTGAATGCGGAGAGGAAAAGCACCAACGAGATTACCCGAAGAATCCAGTGCGCACTGCCGGTGTAATCCACCGACAGGAACGTAAGACACACGGCCCAGTAGAATATGGCGGTGGCCAACGTGTAGTGAACGCCGACGACCGTGTCCGCGTTCATGTGATACCCGGTGTAGGACAGATACAGCAGGGCAAGCAGAAGCGATTGAAGTTCGTTCAGAATCCCGGTTTGAACGCCCAGGAAATAGACGGCAATACTGCTCGCCAGAGTTGCACTGAACGCAATGAACCGGTAAACGAATATTCGGGCCGGGACATTCGACAGCGCTTTGTGAAGATAGTAGAAGGGCGACAGTCCCACTTCCGCGTAGACTCGCCTCATGACCGCCCAGTTTCGGGTCCTTTGCCAGGAGTCGAGGATCCATCCGTCCCAGTGCAGGCCGTCATCGATCAGGATGATGGCGTGCGACAGGAACGTGTATCCCGCAATGATGGACACATGAATGAGAACGAGATCCTGGTTCATTTGCCCCGGATTTTCACTATTCGCCGGGTTGGCGCGACGTTACACATCAGGACGTGCTTTCGAGCGAAACCAGGCGCCTGACGCCTCGCGACATCCTTGCTCCGTCAAGCGCGGCCATATAGGTCATCGTATCGAACAATGTCATCCTTACCCAGATAATCGCCAGACTGAACCTCGACCAGATGAAGCGAGCCCACCCCAGAATTCTCGAGCCGGTGCGGAACGCGCGGAGGAATGTAAGTTGACTGATTCTCGCCCAGCAGAAATGTCTCGTAGCCGCGGGTGACGCGGGCGGTTCCGCGTACAACGATCCGGTGTTCCGCCCGGTGCTCATGCGCTTGCGGAGAAAGCCTGCCCGCGAGGCGAACCACGAATCGCTTGACCTTGAATCGATCACCGGCATCGACCTCCTGATATGATCCCCACGACCTGTGAACCTTGCGATGAAAAATGTGCTCATCACGATTCTCTGATGCGAGCCGCGCCGTGGCGAGCCGCACGTCTTCGGCCGGGCCCCTGGGCACCACGAGTATGGCGTCCGCCGTCGCAACGATTATCAGATCATTGACGCCAACTGCCGCGACGAGGGGACCTTCGCTGCGAATATAGCATCCAACCGTACCTTAGACTATCGCCTCGCCGCAGACGACATTGCCCGCATGTCATGACCTCCAATATTCCACAGGACCGACCAGGATCCGACGTCCGACCAATTCATCTCCGCAGGCACGACCGCCGCCGAGCTCTTGAAAGTGGCCAAAGGCGAGTTCCGCCACCACCGGACAATGTGACGGCAAAGATTTTGGATGAGTCCGACACACGGGGACCTGGGCGACGAGCAATGCGCGCAATATACACCCGTGCAAATGATTGGAACAATGTTGTGGATCCG
>MERG01000266.1 GCA_001771985.1 Betaproteobacteria bacterium RIFCSPLOWO2_12_FULL_62_13
GAATGGCTTCACCGCCCAGTTGATGAACACCGTCACCGCGATCCCGCGCCATTGGCTGCGCACCCGCGAGATCGCGCCGAAATCGATCTTGAGCAGCATCGGCACGATCATCACCCAGATCAGGATGCCGACCGCAATGTTGACGCGCGCGATCTCGAGGCCTCCCACCGTCTGGAAAAATGCGGGAAAGACCTGGCCCATTGCAATGCCGGCGACGATGCACAGGAACACCCACAGCGTGAGCCAGCGCTCGAACGCGCCCAGCACGGGACGCGCCGCGGTTTCAGAGCCCGCGCTCATCCGTGCCGAGCTTCGCTGGGGGTCCTGCCGATGTCGTCGAGATCTTTCTGCAGGCTCAATTTATCGAGCTTGTGCAGCGGCAGACTGGTGAAAAGATTGATGCGGTTGGCCAGATGACGGAATGTGTCGGCAAACGCGCGACGCTTTTGCTCGTCGCTGCCCGCCACTGCCGCCGGATCGGGCAACCCCCAATGTGCGGTCATCGGCTGCCCGGGCCACACCGGGCACACTTCGTTCGCCGCGTTATCGCATACCGTAAACACGAAATCCATTCTTGGCGCGCCCGGTTTGGCGAATTCGTCCCAATCCTTGCTGCGCACGCCGGCGACCGGCAAACCCACGCGCTGGATGTGCTCCAGCGCAAACGCGTTGGGTTTGCCCGAGGGCTGACTGCCCGCGCTGTAGGCCTTGAATCTGTTCCGGCTCACCGCAGGATTGTTGAGTATCGCCTCGGCCATGAGGCTGCGCGCCGAGTTGTGCGTGCACAGAAACAACACGTTGTAGACCTTGTCGCTCACTCGGGTCCTGCCGTCAGGCGTGATGCATTTCAGTTGCCCGCGCCGGATCGCACGCGACAGCGGGTGTGCATGAATTGCCGCCGCAACAGTTTTGGGTGAGGAATCCGATCAGATCGTTCATCGTCGCGAAGCTGGCCGAGTAGATCACGAACCGTCCTTCCTGGCGCGAGGTCAGCAAACCGGCGAGGCTGAGTTCTTTGAGGTGGAACGACAGCGTCGCCGGCGCGATGTCGAGATGCGCGGCAATCTTGCCGACGCTCAAGCCCGGTGGCCCGCTCTGGATCAACAGCCTGAAAATCGCGAGCCTCGAATCCTGGGCCAATGCAGCCAAGGCCTTGATAACCTGATTTGATTCCATAATTCGAATAATATGGTAATAATTAACGTTTGTCAAACTTCTGAAATAAAACGCCGCGTCAACGGGTCGCTTCAGGACTTGCTCGCGGCGCCTTCCGGTATGGTCGCAACGGGAACAACGCGGCGCCCGGAAAAACGCGCCGCAAAGCGGCTGCCTTTGCCCGGCTCGCTCGCGATCTCGAGCGTCGCCTGGTGGCGGCTCAGGATATGCTTCACGATTGCGAGGCCGAGACCGGTGCCGCCGGTTTCGCGCGAGCGGCCGCGGTCGACGCGGTAGAAGCGCTCTGTCAGCCGCGGAATGTGTTCGGCGGCGATGCCGATGCCGCTGTCCTCGACCGCGAACTCGGCATCGGCCGGGGTCGCGCGCCAGATCAAACGCACCTCGCCATCGGCCGGCGTATAACGGATCGCGTTACTGACCAGATTGCCGAATGCGCTCGCGATCTCGTTTTCCGACCCCAGCAAATCGAAACCCGGCCCGGCGTCGAGCACGATGCGGTGCCTGCCGCCGCTCAGCACGTCGGCATCAGCCTTGAGCCTGTCGAGCAGCGGCGCGATCCTGACGCGCTCGTCGAGCGATGGGCCCGGCGCCGATTCCAGCGTCGACAGCGTCAACAGATCGTCGACGATGCGCTGCATGCGCTTGCTCTGCTCGGCCATCAGGTTGAGATAGTCGCGCGAGCGCTCCGGACCGAGCTGCAGTTCACTGATGGTCTCGAGAAATCCCGATAGCACGGTGAGCGGTGTGCGCAGTTCATGCGACACGTTGGCGACGAAATCGCGGCGTGTGCTCTCGAGCTTCTCGAGCCGGGTGACATCGCGCGAGAGCAGCAGTTTTTGCGCATCGCCATAGGGGATGATCTGCACCGACAGGATCACGCCGGCGCGGCGCGGCGCGCGCAGCTCGACCGGCCGCGCAAAATCGCCGGAATCGACGTACGCGACGAACTCCGGCCGGCGCACGAGGTTCGTGACAGGCTGGCCGGCATCGGTTTCGATATTGAGATCGAGGTGGCTCTCGGCGGTGTCGTTACACCATTCGATACGGTTGTCCGCGTCGAGTATCACCACTCCGTCGGGATGGGCGCGGCCGGCCTGGCGGAAACGAGCCAGGGTTTTTAAAACCTGCTGGTACTGCCTGGTCTGCGCGCGTTCGAACCGGTGGAGCAACGCGAACACGTAATCCCATATGCCACGGCCATGGGGCACCTGCCCCGGTGCCGGCCGCTTCAGCCAGTCGACGAGCAAATCCACGTGCCGGACGTGATGAAGAAGCAACAGCACAACACCGCCTGAGAATGATGCCCAGCCCGGTACGGCGCCAAAAATCAAGCCGATCAGCAACGCAGCCACCGCGATCAGCGAGACAGCGATTGCGGTACGTAGCAGGAGATGTTCCACGCGGGCTCGTGTGGGAAATACCGCTGCAGATTATCGCACGGCGGCGCGGCCGCCGCAGGCGTCGCCGCAGCGATGCAGGGGTTCAGCCGTGCAGGCGATATCCGGAGCCGCGCACGGTCTCGATCAATGGATCATGACCGGTCGGCTCCAACGCCTGCCGCAGTCTTCGGATATGCACATCAACGGTGCGCTCCTCGACGAATACGTGGTCACCCCAGACGTGATCGAGCAATTGCACCCGGCTGTAGACACGCTCCCGGTGCGTCATCAGGAAATGCAACAGCTTGAACTCGGTGGGGCCCAGATGCAGCTCATTGCCATCGCTCGTGACGCGGTGCGCCGCCGGGTCGAGCCGCAATCCCGCCATGTCGATCGTATCATCGGTCAGTTGCGGCGCGCGCCGCCGCAGCACCGCCTTGATGCGCGCCAGCAGTTCCTTCGGCGAAAACGGCTTGGTGATGTAGTCGTCGGCGCCCGACTCGAGACCCGCGACCTTGTCCTGCTCCTGCGCGCGCGCCGTCAGCATGATGATCGGGATGTCCTTGCTGCGCGGACCGGAACGCAACCTGCGCGCCAATGCCGTGCCGGGGAGGTCCGGCAGCATCCAGTCGAGCACGATCAGGTCGGGGCGGATGTCGCGTATTATCGCGTCGGCCTCGGCCGCGCTGCAGGCGCGCCGCACGCGGTGTCCCGCGTGCTCGAGGTTGACCGCGATCAGTTCCTGAATCGCAGGCTCGTCTTCAACGACCAGAATATCGCTGTTCATGCTGTTGTTGCACGCGGCCCGTTCAGCCCCGCGCTTCGCGCTCGAGTTCCTCGACCGAGGTGTGGCGGACATCGGTACCCTTTACGATGTAGATCACCTGCTCCGCCATGTTTTTCGAATGATCACCGATCCGCTCGATGCCCTTCGCCACCCACAGAATATCGATCGCTTGCGAAATCGTGCGCGGGTCTTCCATCATGAATGTGATCAGCTGCCGCAAGATCGAGCGGAATTCCTCGTCGATCGCGAAATCCTCACGCACTATTGCGGCGGCCGCGACGGGATCGAGGCGGGCCAGCGCATCGAGCGCCTTGCGCAGCATGCCGATCGCGATGTCGCCGATGTGCCTGACCGCCGCGATCGGCGTGCGTGGCATACGCGCTTGCGCGTGGCCCTGCTTGCCCATGCGCGCGATTTTGGCCGCCTCGTCGCCGATACGCTCAAGATCGGTCACGATCTTGATCACCGCGAGCACCATGCGCAGATCACCGGCGGCCGGCTGGCGGCGCGCGATCAGGTGGCTGCAATCAGTGTCGATACTGACCTCGAGCGCGTTGACGCGGTGATCCTCCTCGACCACCGCGTCGAGCGCGGGGAGATCGCCCGCTATGAACCCGTTGATCGCGGCGAGAATCTGCGATTCGACGAGCCCGCCCATCTCGAGTACGCGCGTGCGTATGGCTTCGAGGTCTATGTCGTACTGTTTCGAGAAATGCTCGCTTGGTACCATATTCAGCGCTCCAGGGGCGGGGTTCAGCCGAACCGCCCGGTAATGTAGTCCTCGGTTTCCTTGCGCATCGGCTTAATGAAGATAGCGTCCGTGCGGCCGAATTCGATCAACCGGCCGAGATACATGTAGGCAGTGTAGTCCGAAACGCGCGCTGCCTGCTGCATGTTGTGCGTCACGATCAGGATCGTCACTCTGTTTTTCAGCTCCGTGATCAGCTCCTCGATGCTCGCGGTCGCGATCGGGTCGAGCGCCGACGTCGGCTCGTCGAACAGCAGCATTTCCGGGTCGGTCGCCAGCGCGCGCGCGATGCACAGCCGCTGCTGCTGCCCCCCCGACAGATTGAACGCGAGCTGGCCGAGGCGGTCCTTGACTTCGTCCCACAGCGCGGCGTCGCGCAATGCCTCCTCCACCTTCTCATCGAGAGTCACTCGCCGCTTGACGCCGCGCACGCGCAGACCGTAAGCGACGTTTTCGAAGATGGACTTCGGAAACGGATTCGCCTTCTGGAACACCATCGAAATGCGCATGCGCACCTCGATCGGGTCGACGTGCGGATCCAGCAGATTGGTATCGTCCGGGAACAATCGGATCTCGCCCTCATAGCGGTTGCCGGGATAAAGATCGTGCATGCGATTGAAGCAGCGCAGAAACGTGGATTTGCCGCAGCCGGAAGGCCCGATCAGCGCGGTCACCCTGCGCTCGTGGATCGCCATGTCGATGTTCTGCAGGGCCCGAAATGTGCCGTAGAAAAAGCTGAGATCTCTGGTCTCTGCCTTCGGCAACGGAACGGGGGCAGGGCTGGTGCCGGGGAGTGCTTCCGGCATCGCGACGGCTACCATTTGATCTTCTTCCTCAGGCGATAGCGCAGATAGATCGCCAGCGCGTTCATCGACAGCGTCATGATCACCAGCACCAAGCCGGCCGCCGCGGCGTTCTGCTGGAAGGCAGCCTCCGGCCGCGAGGTCCAGTTGAACATCTGGATCGGCATCACCGTGAACGGCGACATGATCCACTCGAACGACAGGAACGGAAATTCGCCCTGCACCGGCGCCGGCGGCAGGAACGCGATGAAGGTCAGCGCACCGATTGTAATCACCGGCGCGGTCTCGCCGATGGCGCGCGACATGCCGATGATCACACCGGTGAGTATGCCGCCACGCGCATACGGCAGGATGTGGTCGGAAGTGGTCTGCCACTTGGTCGCACCGAGCGCATACGCGCCTTCGCGGATCGCCCCCGGAATCGAGCGGATCGCTTCGCGCGTGGTTACGATGACAACCGGCAGAATGAGCAGCGCCAGCGTAAGCCCTGCAGTGAGTATGCTCTGGCCGAGCCCGAACTGGTACACAAAAAGACCCAGCGCGAGCAGGCCGTAGATGATGGACGGCACGCCGGCGAGATTGGTGACGTTGATCTCGATGAGATCGGTCATCCAGTTCTTGGGTGCGTATTCTTCGAGGTAAACAGCGGCGCCCACGCCCAACGGCACCGCGGCGAGCGCGGTGACGACCATCACCAGGATCGAGCCGATCCAGGCTGACAGGATGCCGGCCTGGTCGGGCTTGCGCGACGGGAAGGAAGTAAAAAAATCCCACGACAGCCGCGGCAAGCCTTGGATAACCATCTCGATGAACAACGCGGCGAAGGTCAGCACGCCGACCATCAGCGCCAGCAGGCCGACGACGCCGAAAATGATGTCCCAGCGCTTGTGCGCGGCGATCAGCGCGCGTATTTCCTGCAATCTGACGGAGGAGTCGCTCATATCAGTACGCCTGACGGTAACGTTTGCGCAGCAGGTGGCCGAGCACGTTAAAAAACAGCGTCAGCAGCACCAGTGTCAGTCCCGCCGCAAAAATGGTTTGATAGCCGATACTGCCGTGCGGCAGGTCACCCAGCGCCACTTGCACGATATAGGAGGTGATCGTCGCTGCCGGTTCCATCGGGTTCCAGGTGAGATTGGGCTGCATGCCGGCTGCAACAGCGAGAATCATGGTTTCGCCGACCGCGCGCGAGATGCCGAGGATGTAGGCCGCCGCGATACCCGAAAACGCCGCCGGCGTCACCACCCAGGTCGCCGTCTGAAAGCGCGTCGCGCCCATCGCGTAAGAACCCTCGCGCAGGGCCATCGGCACCGCGCGCATCGCGTCTTCGCTGACCGAGCTCACGTAGGGAATGATCATGATGCCCATGACCAGG
>MERG01000267.1:0-3119 GCA_001771985.1 Betaproteobacteria bacterium RIFCSPLOWO2_12_FULL_62_13
CGCGTCGACCTTCGGCCAGAACCACCGCCATCCTTTCATGCACCGCACGCAGACGATCGATTACGCGGTGGTGCTGGAAGGCGAAGTCGTAATGCTGCTCGATGACGAGGACGTGCACTTGAAAGCCGGCGACGTGGTCATCCAGCGCGGCACGAACCACGCGTGGAGCAACCGCTCGGACAAGCCGTGCAAGATGCTGTACGTGCTGATCGACGGCGAGTTCGAGCCGGAGCTTAAAAGCCAGTTCGGCGGCGACCGGCACTAGCAGCGGCTATTACGCCAATTCAAGCCGATCGTTCTGCGAAAACGGATCGATGTTGATCCGGAGCGAATGAACAGTCGTCGTTGGCATCTTGCCCGCAGCCGATGCCGTCCTTGACGCGCCTACGCCACCGGCCGCATGCCTTCCAGCATCCGTTGCGCGAGCACGCGCACGCCATTCGTTTCGAGGCTGCGCACCGCGTCGATGACCGGCTGCACGCCTTCCGGGTGCATGACGGACGCCGTCAACCGCCGGAACTTGTCGGACACTTCGTTCCACGTAAGAGGATGGGAGGCTTCACCACGCGGCGTGAGGATCGTCTCCTCGCCGTTCCGCCCGTTCGCGAGCCGGATCGACACGCTGCAACCGAAGCGCGGCATCGCGTCATCCCGCACAAGCCGGACCTTGCTAAGGCTCGCCTTCACCCGCACATCCCGGAGATCGGCGTCGTACAGGTCGGCGGTGACGACGTCGCCCCGCGCGAGCACAAGCGCGATGTTGAACGGCATGCTGAGCCGCGCGGCGAGTAGCGTTTGCGGATCGGCCTCGTCATTGTCGCGCGCCACTACGGCATGGCAGCGCACCACGACCTCCGCAATGTCGTCGGGCGAACGGACGCTCAGACGCTTCACGAGCACCGCGGTGGCGCTGGAGGCGGCGATCGTCGAACTGCAGCCGAAATGCGGCCTGATGCTCGTCGCCTCTACTTCGAACGGCTGTCCGAGGTTGCGCGTGAGCGCTGCTTCGTCGAATGCGTTCGACGTGGCACGGCAAAACCCCCGTTCACCTTCGAGCACGGTGCAGGGCCCCGTCAAGCCGGTCTTCGTGAGCAGCGCCGCCTCGACCCCGTTCTGCGCTGCCCGCGCCGCATGAAACACCATCGTAAGCGCGCCATCGCGGTGAAATTCGAAAAGCCCCGCAGCCTGGCTGCCGGCTATGCCCAGTGCGTTCGCCGTTTCGTTTGCGCCGAAGCCCATCATCCGGGACGCGGCCGCCGCGGCGCCGAATGTGCCACAGGTACCGGTGGGATGGAACCCGCGCTCGCGATGGCTCGGCATGACCGCGCGTCCAATGCGGCACATCACTTCGTAGCCGACGATCATCGCGACGAGCAGATCGCGGCCCTGGGCACCGCCTGCCTCGCCAGTCGCGAGCACCACGGGGATGATGCAGCCTCCGGGATGCGACACGGATTCAGTGTGGATATCGTTGAGTCCGACGCTGTAGAGCGTCATGGCGTTGACGAAGGCAGCATCGCGCGGCGACCCG
This sequence comes from Betaproteobacteria bacterium RIFCSPLOWO2_12_FULL_62_13, assembly GCA_001771985.1. Lineage (GTDB taxonomy): Bacteria > Pseudomonadota > Gammaproteobacteria > Burkholderiales > SG8-41 > DSOT01. The sequence continues at coordinate 1,532 of MERG01000267.1, forward strand.
CGCGTGCATCCGGTAAACACGGTCGCTTCGCCCCCTTGCGTGCAAAGCGCCGCCACCATGTCCGCGGCGCTCCGGCCGGGTCCGCCCATCGTCCCGGCAAGCAAGCAGCCCAGGCCGTCCAGGAGGTGCACGCGGGCGCGCTCGATCACCGCTGGCGGCAGCGCCTCATAGTTTAGGTTGGCCGCGAAACGGGCCAGGGCACGCGTGCTCATACTGTTATTTCCTTCGCGTAATACATGTCAGTTCGTGCATTTCTAGCGGGCAATATTCGCCGTCCGGATGAGTTGAGCCCACTGCGCGATCTCCTCTCGCACGAACTGGGAAAATGCCGCGGGGCTGTTGCCTACCGGTTCGACCGCGAACGCTGCGAACCGTTTCTCGACATCGGGGTCTTTCAGTGCGGTTGACAGCGATTTCGCCATGAATTGGACAATGGACGGGTCCGTTTTTGCCGGAGCGAAAAGGCCATACCATGTGCTGATACGATACGTGCCTATTCCTGCCTCGGAAACCGTTGGAACATTTGGGATTATCCGTGAACGTTTGTCGGATGACACGGCGATTGCCCGCAATTTGCCGGCATTCACAAAGGGCATCGACGAACCTATCGGGTTTGCCATGACCTGAATCTGTCCAGTCACGAGATCTAACAGCGCAGGCGCCCCACCTTTGTACGGCACGTGCTCCATCTTAATGCCCGCCTTTTGCTGCAATAGCTCGATGGCCAGATGCGCTGGGCTTCCGATTCCGCCGCTTCCGAAACTGAGTTGTCCGGGACGCGCTTTCGCGAGAGCAACGAGATCCTTAATCGACTTTACTGGCAATGACGAATTCACGACAATCACATATCCTGCCGTACCCATCATGGAGATCGGCAAAAAATCGCGCAAGGTATCGTACGGCAGCTTTGGATACATAGTCGGATTAATCGCGAATGCCGGGAGAGCGACCAGCAGGGTATGTCCATCCGATTGCGATCTTGCGACTATTTCAGTTCCGATGATGCTGTTCGCGCCCGGACGGTTATCGACAACGACCTGTTCGCCCCATAGCTCAGTAAATTTCTGCGCAACGATGCGGGCAAGCGTGTCCGTCGGACCGCTCGCCGCATAGGGAACCACCAATCGGACAGGCCTGACGGGATAGTTCTGCGCCTGAGCGTAAGTCGCATTGCAAAAGCACACGCATAAAAAAGAGAACAACACGCTTCTTCTCATCATTGTTTTCTCCCCTCTGATTGATTTTGGTCGGTCACGGCGGGGCAATGCCAAGGTTGTCACCGCGGTTACGAACCATTTCATGCTTCGAGTTCAAGTAGCGCGGCGGCGTTGCGGTGCATCACCCTTTCCAGGACGCCAGTCCGAAATGGCAGTGCCTTGTAGCCTGCCACCATCGGGGCAACTGCGGCCAGAGGATAAGCGCTAGCAAAGAGGATCTGGTCTGGCAACAGAGAGTTCGCAGCTTCCACCCACTGGAGATGGCCGGGACATCCCAGTCCGTAGAAATCGGGAAGCAAGTAAACATTCTTGCGGCGATATGCGACCCCACATGCTTGCGCGACCCAAGGCCAGAATGAGTGGCCGACGAC
>MERG01000267.1:3138-5096 GCA_001771985.1 Betaproteobacteria bacterium RIFCSPLOWO2_12_FULL_62_13
AATCCGGCAACCCGATCTACAGCTTCCGGATTTGAAAATCGAATGTCGCCGCCTGCTCTTACGCTGATCGTAAACCCGAGAATGCCACCCAGTTCCTGGCACCTTTCGTAAATCGGGTGAAGATTCGGATCGTCGGCGCCTCGTGTGGACGACATCGCAAATCCAGGTTCCAGCGTTATTCCTTTCAGCTTCAGGTCGATCAGCGCTTTTTCCACGTTTTTGACCGCATTGTCCACTTGACCTTCCTCCGGTACCGCTACACCCGCAAAACCGGAGAACAATTTCGGATATTTCAAGACAAGTTCTGCGACGTCTTCCATCTCGGTACTGGCCGCCTTGTCGGGCACACTGCGCCCCCAGACTACGGAATGTTGTACAGAGGCGGCAGACAACTCATCGAGAAACCGCTCCAAGGACCGACTCTTGACGGATTCTGCCATTGGCCCAACCCAGGCAGCCGGCCGGTTTGGCGCCTCAAGGCGTGAGCCGAAAATAGTGAGATTGAAAAATGACTTGAACGGAGGACGAACTCTAAAGTCGATTATCAATGGTCATCTCCTTCTTGCGAGGGCACCATGGGCGCGCGAGGGTTTGTCGGTGGACGAAATCACTATGACAGATGCGTATTCGAGGGTCAACGGCGGCGACCAGCGCGGATGTGCAGGTGGGATTCCCCCGTTCTTCCGGACACTTTCGGTAGATGGGAAAATGATTTCGGAGGCGTCAAATGGAGCGAAATCACCGCGGGCAGATTGATTGAAGCAAACGGGATCTGGAGGCCGGGGCGGAACATTCAGGAAAGGGAAGGGCATCCCCTCGGGGAAAACCAGGTCATCCTGCCGGATTCTCAGTCAAACTTGATGCCGGCGTCCTTCACCAGCTTTGCCATGCTCGCGGCATCCTCATCGATCAGCCGTGCGAACGCTTCCGGCGTGCCGCCTTCGGGCTCGATCCCATTTCGCATCAGTGTATCGGCCACCTCAGGCATCGCGAGCACTTGGTTGGTCTGCTGGTTCAGATATGCAACGACCGCGCGCGGCGTCCCGGCAGGTACTAGCATTCCGTACCATGCCACGACCTGATAACCAGGCAGCGTCTCGCCGACGGTCGGAATCTCGGGCACGGCGCGGGCGCGCTTGGCGCCCGTGACAGCAATACCCTTGAGCCGCCCTGCCTTCACTTGCGGGATCGCGGCGGCAAGCGGCTGGAAGGCCATTCCGATCTCGCCTTGCATGACGGCGACGGCGTTTGCGGCGGCGCCCTTGTAGGGTACGTGCACAAGCGGAACGCTTGCCATCACCTTGAACAACTCGCCTGCGAGGTGGTTCGTGCTGCCAGCGCCGGAAGACCCGAAGAGCAGTCCCTCGGGCTTGCTTTTCGCATACGCAATCAAGTCCTTTACCGAGTTGACCGGCAGGGAAGGATGCACGACGAGCAGCGTGGGGCCGTTGCCCAGGTGCACGACCGGGACAAACGCCTTGATGGGATCGAACGGCGGCTTGTTCTTGAAGAGCGGACTCAGCGTGATGACCGGCTGGCCGAGATAGAACGTGTAGCCGTCGGGCGTTGCATTGGCGGCGAGTGTCATGCCGACCTGCCCGCCCGCGCCGGGGCGCCCGTCGATGATGACGCGCTGATTGAGGCGCTCGCCCAACTTGGAGCCGACGATCCGCGCGATCGTATCGCTGACGCCGCCCGGCAGGAACCCTGTGATGAAGCGCAACGGCCGCTCCGGGTACTCACCGATGCCCGCCTGCCTGCCGGATTGGCCGGCAACGTCGGAGGCGAGCAGCGCGAACAGCACTGCCGTTGACCAGATTCCGGTCGACGGTTTCATACGAGAGTGTCTGCCGGCGAGGGTATGCCCGCAGGGACTGGTGTCGCGATTCCCGACGGCACCGGCCGCAGTTCGTGGCGGATGCGGCCATTATCATCCCACAACACGATATTTCCCAGGT
>MERG01000268.1 GCA_001771985.1 Betaproteobacteria bacterium RIFCSPLOWO2_12_FULL_62_13
ATTCGCTCGCAAGGGACCACCATACTGGTGCTAACCGGTTCCGGACTCAAGGCGTCCGAAAAGATCGGTGAACTGCTTACTGAGCATTGCAGAAATGCCTAACAATGCTCAGCCCTCATCCCCGGCCCGAGGGGAGAAGGGAGATTCGAGGCACAAATGGATTGTCATCCATTTATGCAAGACTCAATAAGCTTGGTGCACGGCAGGCATAGGAGTCTGTCGATGATTGGTGACTCGTGATTGGTGATTGGTGATTGGTGATTGGTGATTCGTGATGGTGTGGGTCACAGGAAGACCGGCAAACCGCATCCGCTCCCGGATTTCCTCCGAAAGCTCATGGAGGATTGAGTACGGCGGGCTGGCCGCCGCTCGGGCGGATCGGAGCGCGAGTGCAGTATACTGGCGGCACAAGAAACGAATCGTGCCGCGGTCGCTCAAGCGAGGATCCGGGTGCGACGCGAATATCGGGTTCCAGCGGGAAGAGGAAGCGCCGAATGAAGGGAGGTCGCACATGAGTCGGGGAATATTTCTGCTCGCAAGGTGTTTCGCCCTTGCGACAATGGTGATTGCCGCTGCGGCGAGCGCCGCCGAGCCTGCTTACCCCTCGCGGCCAATTAGACTGCTCGTGGGGTTCAGTCCCGGCGGCGCTTCCGACGTCGTTGCCCGGATCCTCGGGAAGAAGCTCACCGACACGTGGGGCCAACAGGTCGTGGTCGACAACCGGGCCGGGGCTGGTGGCATCCTCGCCACCGAGATGACAGCCAAGGCAAACCCGGACGGGCATACACTGCTCTTTATCTCCTCCAGCTTCGCGATTCAGCCAAGCGTCAGGCCGAAGCTGCCGTACGACCCGCTGCGCGACTTCGCGCCCGTCACACTCGCGGTATCCTCGCCCTATCTGCTCGTCGTCCATCCGGCGCTCGAAGCAAAGTCGGTGAGGGAGTTGATCGATCTCGCGAAGGCGAAGCCCGGCCAGCTCGGTTGCGCGACAGCCGGCCCGGGCAGCGCCTTGCAGTTTGCCGCTGAGCTTTTCATCAGCATGGCCGGCGTGAATATCCTGATGGTTCCATACAAAGGCGCCGTCTTTGTCACGGACCTGCTGGCGGGGAATGTGCAGATGGCATTCAGCGGGATGCCTCAGGCGCTGCCTCATGTACGCAGCGGCCGCCTGCGCTTACTGGCAGTGACAACGCCCGCCCGTTCGGCGATCTTGCCGGATACGCCTACGCTCGCGGAGGCCGGTGTTCCGGGCTACGACGTGACAGTGTGGTACGGAATGATCGCGCCTGCCGGCACACCGAGGGCGGTCATCGGCAAGCTGCACTCCGACGTCGTGAGAGCGCTCCAGGCGCCTGACGTGCGCCAGATTCTTGCCGACCTCGGCATCGACCCGGTAGGGAGCACGCCCGAGCAGTTCCGGGCGATGATCCGGCGCGACATCGAAAAATGGATGCAGGTCGCCAAGCGCACCGGCACCCGAGTCAAGTGACTGAAATGACGCTCTGGGCTCGCGCTACCCGCTATTCCGGGGGGGCTGCTGCCAAACGGAGGTCGGTTGGCTACGGGGCGGCGGAAATCGCGGCGCTGCGCGAGGCTGGCGCTATCGCGTGTATAGAGAGCAACTACCCCCACAATGGAGAGCTCGATGGCAGATGAAACGACAGAGGTGCTGGCCCGATTTGCGGCCACGCTCGACTACGATGCAATTCCGGAGCGCGTCAGGGACTATTGCAAGAACGTGCTGGTGGACACCCTCGCGTGCGCGTTGGCCGGCCACCAGGGCGAGGAAACCCACCAGGTTGCGGCGCTCGCGGCGGGGCTCGCCCAATCGAGGGAAAGCAGCGTTATCGGCGGCGATCGTTTGTCGCTCGCGGGAGCGACCGTGCTGAACGGTTACCTCATCACCGCTGTCACCATGTGCGACATCCATCGCCCGACCCTGACGCACGTCACACCGGAAGTGATCCCGGCCGCGCTCGCCATTGCCGAGCGCGACGCATATTCCGGTCGGGACCTGTTGGTGGCGATCGCCGCCGGATTCGAGACGATGACGCGCGTCGGGATCGGACTCGATTACCCGGCATTTCGCGCCCGGGGCTGGCATGGGCCTGGTGTGATCGGCCCGTTTGGCGCCGCTGCAGCCGCCGGCCGCCTGCTCCATTTCGACGCTGATACGATGGCAACAGCATTTGGCCTTGCCGGCAGCCAGGCCGCGGGCACCTTTGCCGCGTGGGGAACGCCGACGGTCAAGTTCCACCAGTGTCGCGGTGCCCTCTCGGGTCTGATGGCGGCGCTCCTCGCCCAGCAGAAGTTTGTCGCGACGCGCCAGTTTCTGACCGCCGGCGACGGCGGTCTCTACCACACGTACTCGAACGGGGGACGCCCCGAGGCCGCCACCGCGGATCTTGGCACGCGCTGGGAACTGGAACAAATCGGATTGCGGTTGTGGCCTTCCGCGTCCAGCATCCAGGGCTTCATCACGGCGATGTTCGACCTGGTGGAGAAGCACCGGCTGGGTCCCGGCGAGGTGAAGAAGCTGCGCGTTTCCATGGGCAAGACCGCTGTCGACATGCACGGAATCTTCCCCCGCTACCAGGGGAAATTCGAGGCGCTGCTCTCGATCCACTATGCCGCGGCGGCTATCCTGCACGACCGCGCGCTGGCGCTGGCGCAGTTCGAGCCGGCGCGCTACAACGATCCGAAGCTCGCGCGGTTTGCAGCGGAGCAGGTGGAAGTGAAGCTCGATCCCGCGTTGACCGGCGTTCAGGCGCGCGTGGAAGCGGATACCGTCGACGGTGCGACGATCTCTGTGCGGTGCGATCATCCCAGAGGCGCTCCCGAGAATCCGCTCTCTCGCGCTCACATTGAGGATAAGTTCCGCACCTACGCCGCAACACGGCTTGCGGATTCCCGCATCGAGGAGATTATCGGCATGGTCTCCAGCCTGGAAGAACTGGGATCGGTGCGAAGCTTGATGGACAGCCTGAGAGCGGGAGAAGACCGGCGGCTTCGCGCGCCGGCCGCTGCTTGACGCGACTATTTGAATAACGCGACCGGCGGGATGCGCTGCGCTTTCCCGCCCTACGAGCTCTCGTCGAACCCGGAGAACGACGGTGCGCATATTTCCACTATTTTCTTTTGCGGCGCGGGCGCCGGGCCTCTGAAAGCGCTTCGCCCCAACGCGAAAGAAAGGCAGTGACAAAGGCGTGTTCCTTGGCTGGCTCCACTGCGAGACGCGCCAGCGCGAGCGCGACTGAAAGCGCGATGTGGTAGCCCTCCGAGCGTGAGGCGACCGCGCGCCGGTAAGCGGGATGCGCCTGGTTGATGAAGACGGTGGACTCGACCAATCGGCCGGGTTCGGGATCTCCTGGACGCTCTTCGAACTGAACCGCGAGGCCCAGGCGCTGCTGACGCCGTTCGCGGGGAGAAGCAGGCAACTCGAGATCGTGCGCGGTGGCCCCGCTTTCAGGTGACTGCACTGACTCGGCCTGCTCCTGTTGGGGCGGGGTCTCTCCCGTTTCCGTTGCTTCAGGCGCGCCCGCCTCGCCGCTGCCTTCACCGGGTGGGGTGAGAGATCCCGGACCGAATCCCGGCTCAATTCCGGGCTGCGCTTTCGGGCCGAACGGCAGACGCTTCTGTCCGCCGCGGCGGTGCTCGACCAAAGACGCAAGCAACGGAAAGCCGTCGCTTAAGTCCATCAAGACGCGCTCCAGGTCTCGTTCGAGTACGCGCAAGGACCGCGGCCGCGCCTTTTCTGGTTGCTCGCGGCTGTCGCCCCACGCCGCAAGCTGACGCAGCACGACCTCCTGGATCGCTTTGCGAAACGAGAGATACGCGGCGCCGCGCGCACCCGAGCGGATGAAGTCGCCCTTATTGAGCGTGAGGGAAGCTGCAAGCATCGGAACTTCGATCACGCCGCCGATGCGCTCCGGCGCGGTGGGCGAGATGCCGAGCCAGTCCCAGCCGCGCTTGATGACCTTGCCATAGGTGCTGATCGCTAGTCCGCGCTGATCCTCGGGCAGTGGGCCGGAGTCGCGGAACAGGTAACCGGCAGCGCTCGGTTTGCGCTTGCGGCGCGGATAAACGGCGAGCGGACCGATTTCTAAGCCGTCACAGGCCTGCTTGCGCAACTTTTCGCTGTTGACTTCCAACGTGACGCCTTTCGGGTACAGCGAGGAGAGAATGCCGTCAAATGCGGGATCGAGCAGCGGCTGGTAGTGACGTCGAATCGCGGCCTCGACAAAACCGCGGTCAACGAGAGGCGACAGCGGATCGGAAAGCACGAGTCTCACCGCGGTTCCTCGTTCCGCGACCATGCCGGGCGGAGGCACCCACCGCCACGGCGCCTTGTGACGCGATGCGAGATGCCATTGCGTGGCCACGTGGCTCTTGCCGCGCTTGCTCTCGGTCACGACCTCCTTGCACGCCAGCAACCCCAGCTTGATGCCGACCCCGGCAAAGCCGATGCCCTTCCCGCGCGTTTTGCTGCTGGCAGCGAGATCGTGATAGCGCGCGAGTTCCCTGCGCTGCATGCCCGACCCGTTGTCGGCGATCATCAAGCTCGAGCCTGCGGAATCCGCAGTGATACGGATCAGGGTGGCGCCGGAATCGAGCGAATTGGCAAGTATCTCGGTGAGGACGGTCTCCTCGAGCGAACCGGGATACGCGTCGCGCAGGTCTTCGAGGAGGTGCAGCAGATCAACACGCGTCTGTCCCAAATGGATCTTCCTGTGCCGGTTTCACGAGCGCGAAGAACAATCAACCGCAGATAAACGCCGATTAACGCCGATCAAAAGCATAACCGCCAAGGACGCCAAGGACGCCAAGGAAAAATAAATCACATCGAAAAACATCGTTTGCCTTCATTTCCTTTGCGTCCTTCGTGCACCCTTCGCGTCCTTTGCGTTCCCGCTTTGGGTTTTGCTTTTTGATCTTGTCCGCGTTCATCGGCGGCTGCTTATCAGTCTAGACGCCGTGCTTCTTGAACCACGCCTGCATGCGCTTCCAGCCGTCTTCGGCGGCTTCCT
>MERG01000269.1 GCA_001771985.1 Betaproteobacteria bacterium RIFCSPLOWO2_12_FULL_62_13
CTTGTGCAGCATTTCCCAGGGATTCGCGTTGGCAACCGTGCCGATATACTCGGGATCCTTGGGGGTCCCGAAATTCAACAGCTTGCCATCGCTGCCATGGCACCGAGCGCAGGTCGTTTGAAAGATCCGCTCGCCCCTGGCCGGATTTCCCTTCGTCTTCTTGGTGCCGCGGTCGATGTAGATATCCACGTCTATTTGTCCGTGGGCGACTAAATGGGCCAAGGCTACCATATCTTTTTCCGGTATCAGCTTGCCAAAGCCGTGCGTCTTGTCCTTCATGATTGCGACGATGGCGGCTTCCGAGGCATAGGTCATGTTGCGAATACCCTGTATGCCGGTGTAGTGGCTGCCTTTGCCGTAGGCGCCGCGGGCGCCCTTGTAATCCCAGCCGTGACACTCCTTGCAGCGCCAGGTCGCCGCCCCCTTTTGCTTGCCGCTCTTGGGGTAGGCGGGGTGCGTTTCCTTGGGAGCTTCCTTACCCAGGACTGCATACCATTTGTCGTACAAGACGCCACCACGGTCGATCGCGACCACGTGCTGGGCCGCCGAGAGCTCATCATGAGCTTCGATCTGCTGAGCCTGCAAGGTCCCGGGCACCGAGGCAAGAGCCGCAGCAACGAAGGGCAAGACAAAGAGGAGTGACGGCTTCAGAAGATGCTTTTTCATTTCCTTCTCCTTTGTTCAATGCGTTGCAAGGAAACCTGCCCCCAGGACAGTATCTTAAGCTTGACCTGGATCAATAAATCGTCCATTTGCGCGCGCCCCGCTCGCGAGGATAACCATGGATGTCGCCAACCCCAGACACATGCAGATGCTCGCTGCGCGTTTCATCGTTGATCCTCCCTATTGAGCTTCGTGCAAATTCGAACCGGTTTTTTCGCATTATGCCTCGGAACAACGCACGTTGCAAGGCTAAGTCTAACTCGCTTCGCGTTTCGACAATTTTGATCCAGGTCAAAAATGGGTGCAATAATTCTCGGAGTGACACGCGCTCTTATACTCCTACGCTTATTTCGCGGCCTGGCTCGCGTAGAAAGACGCGACGCTTTCTATGATGGAGTCGCCGTAAGGCAAGCTCATCTTGTGCATCGTGGTACTTTCGCGCCTGTCGTCGCGATACGCCCTCAGGGCCATAGTGAGATAGTCCCTGTCCTGCCCGCCGATTTTCGGGACCGCCATCGCGGGATTGTCCACATCGGACGCGTGGCAGCGGTTGCATTTTTCGGTCAGATCTTGAACTATCGTCTGCCCCTTTTCAGCGGCTTTTGACTTCTGGACCGAGTAGAACGCGGCGATGTTATCGATGTCCTTGTCACTGAGACCGGTGACGTAAAGCCGCATATTCTCGCGCTTGCGGGTTGTCCGGTATGCCTTGATCGCATCCACCAGGTACTGGGGATCCTGGCCGGCGAGACCGGGTGTCGCCGTGTCGGTGCTCACGCCGTGAGAGCCATGACAACCGCCGCACACTGCGGTCAGCGGTTCGCCTGCCGCCGGATCACCGAAAGGCGGCGCGGCACGTTGCACAGGGGCCTGGGACGCGAAGTACAGCGCCAGGTTTTCCATGTCCAGTTTGCTCAAACCAGGCAACATCTCATGCATCGGGGCTTTCTTGCGTTCCCTGTTCAGATACTCCTGGATGGCAAGAACAAAATAGCGGGGCTGCTGGCCGGCCAAACCGGGGGTGCCGCGAATGGTGCTGTTGCCATCTTCGCCATGACACTTTGCACAGGCTGCCGCCAGCGTCTTGCCCTGCTCGTAGGGGGAGATAAGCTGAATATCCTTACCCGGCACGGTCGCGATGGGTGGCAGGCGGGAGTAGTACGCGGCCGCATTGCGCATGTCCGCTTCGCTCAAGTGTCCTGCCACGTCCTTGAGGGCGGCGTGAGTGCGTTTTCCCTCTTTGTAAGCTTTCAGCGCCGCGAGCAGATAACGCTCTCGCTGGGCCCCGAGGTGTGGAATAGCCTGAGCGGCGCCCCTGCCATCCAGTCTGTGGCACCCTTTGCATTCCCGCTCGGCGATGGCTTTGCCCGCATTGACATCCGCCGCAACTTGCTTCTCGGCCGTGGTCTTGGCGGTTGATGACTCCTTATCCGCGCAACCGATCAGCACCAAGGGTAATGCAATAATCATCATGAAACGTCTCATCGCGAACCTCGAAGAAAGTGGGCCAGCCAACGTTTGCCTGCTTCCAATCAAATGCGTTGCGCCATCGCGGCCGCCCGTCAGCCAACGTCAGTAATCTCGCCTTCTTCCCTTTGTGTGACTACGGACGGGGGCCGCGAAAACCACATCTGGTACATCGATACCACCCACATGAGGGCGAAGGACAGGCCCATCACCGCGCCCGAGAGCATCACCACCCAGGCGAAAGGATGGTACAGCTTGGTGAAATACCAGGAGCTGATATCCAGCGTGAGAGTCAAAAATGGGACCGCGACGACCGTGCATTTGAACCATATCGGCCGCACGTAGGCATGGCTGAAGATGGTTCCCAGGATGAAGAATACCAGGGTGAGTCCGAAAAAGTGAATGTGCGATACGCGAACGAGCGTGAAAATACCGGTGCCGGTGTCCCGCTCCGTCACTTTCTGCAGGTTGTCGAATCCGTTCAGGTTCGGCAAGTGCGGGTTGCTGCCGTCATGGCAGGTCATGCACCGCTTGTCCAGTGTCGGCTTGACCTCTTTCTCGTACCTGGCGCGATTGGCGCCATCCTGCACCCAGGTGACGATGACGTTGATCTCTTCGCGCGGCAGCATGGTCGCCATGGATCCGCGCAGCGCCGATTCAAGGCGCGACGCCTTGCCGCTGCCGCTGTAGGCGATGACGACGTCCTCGTACGTCAGTGTCCGCGGATCGCCGTCCTTCCCGGAGTAGGTGTGAAACAGGTAGATCAGGGCGAACAGGTAAGCCGTTCCGAGCACCAGGAGCGTCGCCGTATACAGCACGCGTATGCTGTACGGCAGCTCTGAATAATGGCGATAGAGCCGATGCAGCGGCACATCATTCACAACCGGTTCCTTTATTCGGTCCATTCAGCTCGCTCACTTGGGTGGCAGCACGATATACGTGACGGCGCGCGCCGTCTGACGGGCGTAGTAGGCCGCAAGGTCCTTGACATCCGCCTCGCTCATCAACGCAGACATGGCAGCCATCGCCGTGCTCTTGCGGGCCCCGGTTCGGTAAGCATTCAGCACCTGTTCGAGCCACTCTACGCGCTGCGCCGCCAGCGCCGGAATAAGCGGATCGGTGCTGTTGCCGTTGACGCCGTGACAGCGGTCGCAGCGTTCCGCCCACTCCGCAGTGGTCAAAGGCCTCCGCACGTTCAGCGGCTGCGGCTGCTGGGCCGCGTAAAAGGCCGCGATGTCCCTGGCGGCGCGGTCGTCGAGCGCCGCCGCGGGCCCTTTCATCGATTCATCCTTGCGCGACCCGTCCTTGTAGGCGCGAATCGTCGCCGCCAGGTACTGCGCGTCCTGACCGGCCAGACTCGGCGTCGCGGGATTTCCGCTGACACCCTGGTCGCCGTGGCATGCGGCGCAGGAGCCGGCAGCGGCCTTGCCCGCTGCCGGATCCCCCGCAGCCGGCGTTTGCGCGCGCGCGGGCTTTTGCAGGGCGTAGTAGAGCGCGATGTTATTGAGGTCCGCCTCGCTGACGTTCGCAACCAATGACTTCATCACGTCGTGCCTGCGCTGGCCGCTCTTGTAGGCTTTCATGGCCGCGACAAGATATTTCGGGTCGAGCCCGACGAGGCTCGGCATGCCGGGCATCTTGCTGATGCCCCCTTCGCCATGGCACCCTGCGCAGCCGGTTGCCGCGGCCTTGCCCGCCTGAACCGGGTCGGGCCTGGACGCGGCGGCCTTCGCGGCACTTGTCGTAACGGCTCGCGGTGGGTCGAGACTCGCATAGTAGGCAGCCACCTTGACCAGCGCGTCGTCGCTCAGGAACTTGACCACGCCATCCATGGCGCTCTGGACGCGAGCACTTTGCCGGTAGGCCCGCAACTGGAGGTGGAGGTACGCCGCGCGCTGACCGGCGAGATGAGGCACGCCCTTGGTTGCGCTGATACCGTTCGCGCCATGACAGCGGGCGCATGCGGTTTCTGCAACGCGCTTGCCCTCCGCAACGTCTGCCGCGGTGGCATAAACCGCTCGGAGGTCGTCACCATCGCCGGGCTTACCCTTCGCTGGCTGGGCTGCCGAGCCCGGGGAATAACTCAAGCTCGTTGTTATCGAAACGAGCATGAAGATGACGAGAAAGAGAGTTCGTGCACCGAGTTTCATCGATCTCCGCTCAGACGGTGATCTAAATCTTCACTATCGTCTACCGCCATAGCAGGAAACAGAGTGAATATACCCGCCAGCGTAGCAGCAATTGTTGATCTAGATCAACCTGATGGGAACCGGGGCCGGCGCTTGGAAGAAGTGCGTTCAAGCACCGAACTCGCAACCTGCCCGATCCTCTTGCGCGCGCCTTATGCACGTCTTTGAAATTTCCTGTCCGCCGATCACCACGTTCCAGCGCATCATGAATACCGACAACAGCACCAGGCAGGCGCTCAACGTGACGCCCGCGACCAGCGCCTTGCCGGTGGTGCCGCGCGAGATCATGTATGAAAGCACGAGGATCGGCGTCGCGGCTCCGATGGCAAACTCCACGACAAAGAGAGGAATGACGCGCGGGCCAGTCACGTACTCCATGATCCTTTCGACGCCATCAACGCAACGAATGAGGTAGAATAACAACTCTGGTTCGCCCCCCGGCCTCGTTCACTGTCCTAATTCTGTGGGAGATCACATGAAAAATGTGGTTGTATTGTTTGGCCTTGTCGTGTTCGCGGCGAGCGCGCAGGCGCAGCAACCTCAGGCCAAACCGGATTTCGCTAAGGGCCAGACGATTGCCAAACAGCTTTGTTTTACCTGCCACGGTGAAGACGGCAACAGCACATCCCCGGCCAACCCGAAAATCGCCGGCCAGATTTCGGAATACCACTATAAGCAGTTGGCAAATTTCAAGGCCAACTCCGAGCGCAAGAGCGTCGTGATGCTCGCTATGGTGGCTAACCTGTCGGAAGCGGAC
>MERG01000270.1:0-4562 GCA_001771985.1 Betaproteobacteria bacterium RIFCSPLOWO2_12_FULL_62_13
AGGGATTTCGACCATCCCCGATGGGGACATTAAGCCCTGAAAACCCGCGCCGATCGCTGCTCGGCACCGCGATCGCCTGTCTTACGCGCCAAGCGTGCTCGACAAGGTGGATATCGAGATGCTTGCGCCGGTTTCAGCAGGTCGGGTTGAGACGAGGATTCGCTCGGCACATCGCACGACCGCACGGAGGCGTGCCTCAGCTCCATCGAAACCTCATGTTTATCCAAATAATCATGGCAATACAGCGCATCCTGGTAGCGATGCCAAGCGACGTCCGATCCGAAAATGGGCTTTGCCGCAAATTTGGCGACGAGGGCTGCCGTGGCGAATTAGCAACAACGGCGGCGGGATGAGACCAGCCATGACGTTCTCATATTGACTGTCTAATTAAACTGTCTATACTGTCCATAACAATCATGCTCTAACCAAGTAGGCTGACTTCGCGTGCCACATGATTTCAAGCAAGGAATTGATCGACCGGACGGGCATTTCCAGGGCGACGCTCAACAACTACATCGCTATGGGCTTGCTGCCGCGGCCTTTGGTCAGCGCACCGGGGCGCGATGAAGAGAGCCGGGCACGCCAACTGGGCTATTTTCCGGACAGCACGGTGGAACGCGTTGCCGAGATCCAACGCTTGAAGGGAGAGGGGTACACCATGGCAGACATCGTATCGCGTTTGGTAGCCGAGGCGCCGCGCCCGCAACCCGCGGGAGCGATCAAAGGGGCGGGAACGACAGCGCCAGCCGGCGACCAGGCGGAAGAACCGCCTCGCCTGACGGTTGAAGGGATCACACACCCGGCGTTCATGGTCAACTACAACTTCGAGGTAGTCTGGTTCAATGGCGCGGCGCAGACTCTGCTCCTCGGCGCGGCGACCGGGCTGCCGCCGACGAGCGATGCCCGCAATCTGTTCCGGCTGTTGCTCACCTATTGCCAGTCGGAGCGCAATCGCCTTGCTTTGTTGCGCTTTCATCTCTCGCTCGCGAAAGAACGGATATCCAAGACGACCCTCATGAACCTGTGCCAGGGCGTGCCAGCGGAGCGGCTTGCGTTACTCGAACGCCTGTACGCAGAGATCGAGCCCGAAGAAATTCGCCCGATTCTTGATGCTCCACTTGATATCCAGCAGCCGGACGGCGGGCTTGCCACGTATCGCACGTATGCCGCGTTCTTCAGGGAGGGGATCCTGATCGTCCTGGTGCCGGCAGGCCTTGAAAGCGAGGGTCTGCTCGAGTTCCTGGCGCGCCGCGATGAAGTGATCCGCTCGTTGCTGCGCAAGCGCCTGCCGGTGCTGACCGATCTCGCCGTGCTGGTTGCCGACCTCCAGCACTCGGTGAAGATCTGCTCCGAACTGCCCCCCGACGAATACTTCGAACTCATCAACGAAATTTATTGCGCGATGTCGCCGGTCTTCCGCAAGTACTACGGCACACACGGAAAACACGCCGGTGACGGACTGCTGTATTACTTCTTCCCGCTGCCCGACTCGAACTACATTTTCAACGCGCTGTGCTGTGCGCGCGAAATCAAGGCGGAGATGCAGAAGATCAGCAAGGCATGGCAGATCCGCAAGAACTGGCTGAACGAGCTTTACCTCAACATCGGCTTGACCGAAGGGCAGGAGTGGCTCGGCACCTTTCAATCGGCAACCAGCGTCGAGTTCGTCGTGCTGGGCGACAGCATCAACCAGGCGGCGCGCATCAGCGACTTCGCGCGTTACGGCGCGATATGGGCCACCAAGAGCTTCATCGGCAAGCTCTCCGCCGGTGAACGAAGCAAAGTACGTTTCGGCGTAAACCGCAGCGCGCCCGAGGGCCGCGAGGTATTCGTGTCCTCCAGTTACGCAACGGTATCAGCGCTGGTGAGCCTGGAGAGCGCGCGCAACGAGAAGCTGCGCGACATCGCCGCCCTGCCGGTGACCGAAATCGTCGAGGTCAACACTTAAAAAGCGGTTCGTTGCGGTCCTGCTTTGTGGTGTAATTGCGGTTCGCGCCCCCCGGCATCGCACGGGGCATTGCGCGCCTCGCGGGACCACGCACAACAGTGAACGATCTGCAACCGCTGCTCAAACCGGGATCGATCGCGATCCTGGGCGCCTCCTCGGATTACTCCAAGGTCAACGGCCGCACGCTCAAGTTCCTGCTCGAGAAGGGCTACCCGGGGAAGATATTCCCGGTGAATCCCAAGTACGACGCGATCGGCGGCCTCAAGTGCTATGCGAGCGTTGCCGATCTTCCCGAAGCGGCTGATCTGGCGGTGGTCGCGCTGCCGGCGAGATCGGTCGCAGGCGCCTTGCGCGAACTGGGTCGGCGCGGGGTGAAATCCGCTGTCGTGTTCAGCTCCGGGTTCGCGGAAACCGGGGAAGCCGGGCGCGCGCTGGAGCGGGAGGTCGTTGCCGCAGCGCAGGTGGCGGGATTGCGATTGTGCGGCCCGAACTGTTTGGGGCTGATCAACGCGTTCGACCGCGTCATCGCAACTTTTGGCCAGTTCGCCGACGGCGAGACGCCGCCCGGCCCGGTCGCATTCGTCACCCAGTCCGGCGCTTTCGGCACCGCGATCGCGGCGCTCGCGCGGCGCCGGGGTCTTGGGCTTGGCTACTTCGTCAATACCGGCAACGAGGGCGATCTTGATTTCGTCCAGATCATGCGCGCCGTGCTCGAGGATCCGCGCACCACAGTGGGCGCAGGGTACATCGAAGGATTGAGAGATGGTCGCGGGTTGATGGAGCTTGCCGGGAAAGCGCTGGCTCTGGGCAAGCCGCTGGTCCTCACCAAGGTCGGCAAGACCGATGCCGGGGCGCGTGCAGCGGCTTCGCACACCGGGTCGCTGGCCGGTTCCGACGCCGTGTTCGACGGCGTCATACGCGGCCGCGGCATTCTCCGCGCCCGGAACGAAGAGCACATGCTCGACCTGGTCGAGGCGTTTGCGAACTGCAAGCTGCCGGAGGGCGGCGGGCTAGGCGTCATAACGCAGTCGGGCGGCGCCGGCGTGTTGATGGCCGACCGCGCCGAGGAGCTGGGATTGAAAGTGCCGGTGTTGAGCGCGGCGACGCAGCGCGCGCTGAAGGCGGTGATCCCGGGTTTCGGCGCTGCCGGCAATCCGGTGGACGTGACCGGCCAGTTCGTTGTCGAACCGGGATTGCTTCGTGACAGCGTGCGGATCGTGCTTGCTGATCCCCTGGTCCACATCGGCATCATCTGGCTGCAGTTGATGGATGCCCACGTCGATGCGCTCGTTGGAATTTTTGATGAGATCAAGGGGCACGCAACCAAGCCATTCATTGTGTGTTGGGTCGCTGCGGCGGAAGAAGCGCTCCACGCGTTGCGCGAGCGGGGAATTGCAGTGCTGCGCGGGGCGGAGCCAGCGGTGGACGCCGCCGCCGCCCTGGTGCGCTACGCTCAAGCGCGCCGCGGCTGGCTCGCCGACCGGCAGGCACGGATCTCCTTGCGCCTGCCGCAAGTCGACCTGCCGGCTGAATCCGGTGCCGTGGCTACACTGCGCGCGAGTGCGCTGTTCGAGCAGTGCGAGGCAAGCACGGCGAAATGCGCGCTTGCGCACAGCGCCGATGAAGCGGTGTCGGCCGCCGAGAAGCTGGCTTACCCGGTAGCGCTGAAGATCGAGTCTCCCGACATCGCGCACAAGACCGAAGCGCAGGGGGTGAAGCTCGGGCTCGAGAATACGCAGGCGGTGCGAGAGGCTTTTGCCACCCTCGTCGCGAACGCCAAACGCTACAAATCCGGCGTCCGCATCGACGGTGTGATCGTGCAGCAGATGGTGCATGGGGAGACGGAATTTGTGGTTGGACTGCAAAATGATCCGGTGTTCGGAGTGGTCGTCGTGGCGGGGCTGGGTGGGATTCACGTCGAAGTGCTGAAAGACGTCGTATTCCGTCAGGCGCCGGTGACCCCGGCCGAAGCGGACCGCATGCTCGACGAGCTTAGAGCGAGAGCGATCCTCGATGGGGTGAGAGGGCGGCCTGCGGTCGACCGCGCGGCGTTGACACGCCTGATCAGCGCCGTGTCCTGCTTCGGGGCCGCCGCCGGCACACGGCTCAAGGAACTCGATCTTAATCCGGTCCTCGCCGGCCCGCGCGGGGCCACGGCAGTGGACTGGCTGTTGGTGCTGAATTGAGACAGCCTTGAACCTAACCTTGCAGGACATCCGTCAGGCGGCGGAAGCGATCCGAGGCAGCGTACTCGACACGCCGTGCCTGCATTCACGCACCTTGTCCGAGATCACCGGCGCCGAAGTCTGGCTCAAGTTCGAGAATTTGCAGTTCACCGCGTCGTTCAAGGAGCGCGGCGCATTGGTGAAACTGCTGTCGCTGAATGTAGAGGAGCGCCGTTCCGGCGTGATTGCGGCATCGGCGGGCAACCATGCGCAGGGCGTGGCCTACCACGCAAGGCGGCTTGGCATTCCGGCGGTCATCGTCATGCCGCGATATACGCCGGACGTCAAGGTCAAACGCACGCGCGACTTCGGCGCCGAAGTGGTGCTCGAAGGCGAGAACTTCGATGAAGCCAAAGTCCATGCGCTTGAGCTTGCGGCGCGGCGCGGCT
>MERG01000270.1:4586-5012 GCA_001771985.1 Betaproteobacteria bacterium RIFCSPLOWO2_12_FULL_62_13
ACGAGCGGGTGATTGCCGGGCAGGGCACGATTGCACTGGAAATGCTTGCGACGCACCCGGAGCTCGAAACGCTGGTGGTGCCGATTGGCGGTGGAGGATTGATTTCGGGAATGGCGATCGCCGCCAGGGAGATCAAATCTTCGATCGAGGTGATAGGGGTCGAGAGCGAACGCTTCGCGTCAATGTATTGCGCGTTGAAAGGCATTCCGGCAGCCTTTGGCGCCAGCACTATCGCCGAAGGCATCGCAGTCAGGGAGCCGGGCAAGCTGACGTTGCCCATTGTGCGGCGGTGCGTCGACGAAGTCCTGCTGGTCGATGAAGGCGATATCGAACAGGCGATTGTGATGCTGCTCGAGATCGAAAAAACGGTGGTGGAAGGCGCCGGAGCAGCGGGTCTTGCCGCGTTGCTCAGGTACCGCGGGCGTT
>MERG01000271.1 GCA_001771985.1 Betaproteobacteria bacterium RIFCSPLOWO2_12_FULL_62_13
TCGATGGGGCGGGTGCCTTCTATTTCATCACCCGCGTGGACGACGAGTTCATCGTCACTCGACCGGCCACACCCGAGGAACTCACGCACGCGGCGAACGGCATCTACACCATCGTCCAAGCGTCCGCCGGCGGGGATGTCGATATCGCGGAAAACGCCGGTCACGCGGGATACGTGACGCTCGACCTCGGGGCGGTGAACGGCTTCCTGCGACCCGGAGACGTCTACGAGCCTGGCGTCGACGGTTCGAGCCTGAACAGCGTCATCAGCGGCACCGGTAACCCAGGGCTCGTCTCGGCAGGCGGGCTGGTGACGCTGAACGCCGAGGGATCGGTCCGCGACGGCGACGATGATACGGCCACCGAAATCTCGGCGCCTGGGGCAGTGATTACCGCCGGCCTGGGTATCGGAGATTCGGGCAATGCCGTCGACACCGAGCTGGATAACCTGGAAGCGACCGGCGGCGCGGGTGCCGTCTACCTGGACAACACGGGCAACCTCGTCATCGGCGGCATCGGCACCCTGGTTGGCGTCAGCGCTGCCGGAGAAATCTCGATCGAGGCCCACAGCTCGATCACGGTTGATGAGGCGATCACGAGCGCGAGCGGGCCGGTGGAACTCGATGCAAGCGATGACATCACGGTCAACGCGACGATCAATAGCGGCACCGGGGCGATCGTCCTCGATGCCGGCGACGACATCACGATCAACGCCGCGACCACGAGCGGCACGACGACCACCCTCCTTTCGGGCGATGACACGCTGATTCAGAACGCTGCGACGGTCACCGCTGGCACGAATGCGGTGCTGACGGCAGGCGGCGACATCACCGTGACCGACGCCTCGACGGTGACCGCGACGGGCGGGTCCATCAGTGCAGGGGCGGGCGGCAACGTCGTGATCGAGAGCGCTTCCCTGGTCGATGCCGATACGTCGGTCACCGGCACAGCATCAGGCGATGTTCTGATCCAGATCGCGTCGACGGTTACGGCGGGCACGAATATCGGTCTGACGGCCAGCGGCAACGTGACCGTCGACAGTTCGTTCCTCGATGCGACGGGCTCGGTGAACCTCGCCGCGAGCGGCGGCGACCTGACGCTGACCGCGGCGACGGTGACGGCAGGATCTTCGGTCAGCGGCACCGCGTCCGGCAATATTCTGATCGAGAGCGCGGCGACGGTGACGGCGGGCACGAACATCGGGCTGACGGCGGACGTCGATCTGACCGTGGACCACTCGACCCTCGATGCGACGGGCGCAGTGAATCTCGCGGCGGACGGCGGCGATCTGACGCTAACCACGGCGACCGTGACGGCGGGGAGTTCGGTCAGCGGCACGGCCTCGAACGATATCCTGATCCAGAGCGCGTCGACGGCTACCGCGGGCACGGATATCGGGCTGACGGCTGGTGCCAACCTGACCATCGACAGCTCGTCCCTTGATGCGGCGGGTTGGGTGAATCTGGCGGCGAATGCCGGTGACCTGACGATGATCGCGGCGACGGTGACGGCCGGATCCTCGGTGACCGGCACGGCGTCCAACGACATCCTGATCCAGAGCGACTCCTTGGTCACGGCCGGCACGGATGTCGAGCTGACGGCCGGCAGTGGACTGACGATGGATGACTCCTCCGTCGCGGCCACGACCGGTTTTGTGCGGCTCGTGGCAGGTACCGACGTGGTGATCCGATCCACCTCGACGGTGACCGCCGGCACCCATGTCCAAATCGAAGCCGGCAACGACGTCACGGTGAGCGCGGACTCTATGGTCACGGCTCTGTCCGAGTACATCGAGGTGGCCGCGGATAGCGACATCCTAATCGAGGACGGGTCGAACCTCGTCGCGGTGAGCGACGTTACGCTCACCACCACGGCGGACGACATCGTCGTCACCGATGAGTCGAGCGTGACGGCGACGACCGGATGGATCGATGCGGAGGCGGGCAGCAACATCGTCGTTGAATTCGCTTCATCGATGACCGCCCGCACGAACGTTGAACTCGCCGCCTTGGCAGGCGCGATCACGGTCAGCGGAGATTCCCACGTCGACGCGCAGAATGGGTTCCTGAGCGGGTCGGCCTGGACCGACATCCTGGTGGAGCTTGCTTCGTCCGTGAATGCGGAAGACGCCGTCTTGTTGACTGCCGCGACCGGCGCGCTGGTGGTCACGACCGGCTCGAGCGTGCGCTCGCGCAACGCGACCGTCACCGGGACGGCGGGGACGAACGTGGAGGTCGGCGACGACAGCGACGTGCAGGCCTACACCGATGTCACGCTCACGGCCGGCGCCGACCTGATCATCGACTCGGGCACGGTCGGTACCGCGAGCGTCACGGCTGAGACCGGGGACGTGCTGCTGCGCGCCGGCGACGGCGTGCACGTCTCGCGCACGGGCGAAGTAAGCACGCTGGACAGCGACTACACGTCGGGCGAGCGGCTGAACACCCTCACGATCGTTGGCGACCACGGCGACGCCGACGCCGAAGGCACCTGGATATTGATCGAAGGCCGCGTCCTCGGACAGAACGTGGTCGTTTCAGGTCAGAGCGACGACGACCTCATCGAGCTGCGCCAGATGGTCGAGCTAGCGGGACATACGCGGATCGTCGGTCTGGATGGCGAGGATACGATCATCATCGACCGCCAGCCGACGCTCGCGACGCAGCACAATCGCCCGGGGCACCTGCTCTCTGACAGCAGCGACGGGGAAGTGCGCGACACGATCGACATCGACGGTGGCGCGGCGACCGACGCGGTGATCGTGAACGTCACCGGTGGCGACCAGGCCGACTACCTCATCAACGTGCAGGACACGGGCGCGCAGGACGACGGCGCCGACACACTGACCATCAATGGTACCGCCGCTCCCGACGTCTTCCTGCTGCGCCGCAACTTCGTGGCGTTCCTCAACCAGACCGATATGGACGGCAATGGCGAGCCGGACGTTGACGCCTTCGGCCGGCCGATATTCTCGAACAACATCGAGCGCATCAATTACGATCGCACCACCAACGGCCGGCTGCTGGTCAGCTCCGGGCAGGGCGACGACGAGTTCTACGTCGACGACAACAGCACGATCACCACGCTCGACGGCGGCGAGGGCAAGGATCTGTTCCAGATCGGGCAGGTGTTCGGCACCAACCCGAACGGCTACGACTATCCCGAGGGTGACCGGCCGGACGACCCGCGAGTGGTGGCCGACGACGACCAGAACATCGATCTCACTTCCGACAGCGACGACATCGACCTGCTGCGGATCACGCGCGGCTGGTTGAGCCGCGGGATCGACTACTCGCTGACCGCATTCGGCGGAGAAGGCGGAGATACCTTCAACGTCTACAGCAACAAGGCCGAGCTGCGGATGGAGGGCGAGGCCGGCAATGACACCTTCGTCATCCGCGCCTTCGTCGCAGAGGACGACATCATCGCCAACGGCGGCAACGACGACGACCACTTCGAGTACAACATCAACGCCCCGGTCAGCATCAACGGCGGCACCGGCTTCGACACGGTCGTGGTGATCGGAACCGAAATGAGCGATGCCTTCCTCATCACCGAGGATGGCATCTTCGGCGCCGGCCTCACCGTGAGGGTGGACGGCATCGAGGAGGCGATCGAGGTCGACGGCCTGGAAGGCGACGACCAGTTCTTCATCCTGAGCACCCGTGACAACGTGGTCACCACGGTCATCGGCGGTCTGGGCAGCGATACATTCAATGTTGCCGGCGATGTGACGGCGGACATCATTAGCCAGGATCTCAACGGCCGTAGCGCCGTGATCAACCACGGCACAACCAGCACCACGGGCAGCCCTTACGACAAACTGCTGGCCGACGGCATTGCCGTAACCATTGCCGACCAGACGCAGGGCAAGGTGGTCATCGAGCAGACCGACGGCTTCACCGAACTGGTCGAGGACGCGGCCGACTCGATCGACAGCTACTTCGTATCGCTGGTCCGGCCGGACGGCACGTTCAACGCAACCGCCTATCTCACGGTTTCCGCGGGAATATCGTCATCGGCGGATCGGCGCCTGCTCACACGACCGTTGGGCAGTGACGATCTCGCGGATTCCGTGCTGGTCTCCATCGACGGCGGGATTACCTGGACGCGCGCTGCCGTGCTGACGTTCGACGACACCAACTGGGACGTGAAGCAGCAGGTTTGGGTCAAGGCCGCTCATGACGACGCAATCGAAGGCGAGCGCAAGGTGATGGTGAGCCACAGCCTGTGGGTTGAAGGCGACGCGGCCGTGGTTCTTTCCTACAACGAAGTGGCGATTCCGAACGTCGAGATCCGCGTACTGGACGACGATTTGGGCACGTTGCTGATGCTGGAGAGCGGCGGGGACACTCGTGTGCTCGAAGGCGTGGATCTGGGTGGCGGTGCTACCAGCGCCATCGAAGATACGGTGACTGTGCGCCTGTCGGTGGCACCGACGGATGATGTTACCGTGGATCTCGATTACGACCCCGGCCAGATCCAGGTGTTCAGGGACGGTGTTCAGATCGACCATCTAGACTTCGATGGGTCAAACTGGAATCAAAGCGTCACGCTGACCGTCAAGGCCGTGAACGACACGGTTCGGGAGAACGCGAAGAACTCCCGCGTGACGTTCAGCTTCGCGAGCGCCGATCCGGTCTACGACGAGGCGCCTGCGACCGACCTCGAGGTGCGCGTCCTCGACGACGATTCAGCGCGCGTGCTGGTCGTCGAGTCGGAAGGCGATACCCGCGTGGTTAAGGATGTCTCCGGCGACGATTACACGCTGCGGCTGGTGAGCCTGCCCGCGTCGGACGTGAATGTGAACATCTACGAGAGCGAGGTTCGCGTCACGGGCGCGAATACCGTCGGCCTGTCCGACAACCGACTGATATTGGTCAACCTCGGTAGCGCCCAGATCATCACGGTGGATCTCGCGGACAATGCCGGGGGAGCGGATGCCGCGGCGCAGCGCGATACGATCACCCGCACTGACGGCGGCAGCTGGATCACCGACGGTTTCCGCATCGGCACGCTGTTCACTATCGACGGCAGCGCTACGCTGTACAAGGTGAACGACATCTCTGAAGTGCGCGATGAGGACACCGGAGACATCATCAGCTCGACCCTGACGCTGACCGCGGATGGCGCGCTGACGACAACGCCGGACACCAGCGTGACGATTCAACGCAAAGCCCATGCTGTCACGTTCACGCCGACGAACTGGTACCAGGAAGTGCTGGTGACGGTGGAGGCCGACCCGAACTTCATCGCGGATGTCAGCCAGCAATTCGTGCGCCAGGAGCCGTATCGAGAGCACGTCGTGGCGCAGATCGCCGGCCCGCTCATCATCGAAGGCGGAGTGGCGGAAGGCAAGGACCGCTCGCTCAGGCCGGCGGTGATGCTGCCCGCCGAGTCGACGGCGCTGCCAATCGACATCAACGTCCTGACGGATGAGGCAGAGCAGGCCGACCGGCTGAACGTGTTCAATGACTCCAGCACCGCCGACGACCAGGGCTGGATGACGGCGGTCGAGCTGGACAACGAGGTAATCACGCTTGGTGATCCGATCAACATCTCCGGCCTGGGCATGCGGCCGGGCACCGACGGCAAGAGCACTGCGCTGCCGGTGAACATCAGTGACGATCCACAAAATCCCAACTGGATCACCTTCCCGGGCGGCATCACCTTCGACGACATCGAGGTCACCGAGATCCTGCTCGGCCAGGGTAACGATACGTTCAACATCGACGCCACCAGCGCCGGCACGCCGGACGCAGGAAGCTACGTCGTCACCGTGGTGCACGGCGGCGGCAACACGCTGCTCGGGGACGGCGAGACCATGGGCGGCGACCACATCGTGGTCACCGGCGGCGGCGGACCGCTGTCGCCCCTAGTCATCTACGGCGATACCTCGCAGGACGGCACGCGCTACGATTCGCGGCCCGACGACGGCGTCTTCACCGGCAACGCGCTGTTCTACAACGCGGCCGGCAACGACATCATCGACGCAAGCGAAAGCAGCCTCGGCGTTACCATCTACGGCGGCGTAGGCAACGACACCATCTTCGGCAGCCAGGCGGGCGACCACCTCGCCGGCGGCTCGGGCGACGACGAAATCCACGGCGGGGCGGGGCTCGACCACATCTACGGCGATTCCGGCTTCAACCTGGATTACGCCGTGACGAAGGACGCCGAGAGCGATGCCGCCATCGTGACGCGCGTGCTGAGCGTGCCGACGGCGAATACGAGCCCGGTGCTGACGCGCGACCCGCTGACTGCGGGCAAGGACACGATTTACGGTGATGCCGGCAACGACATCATTTTCGGCGACCACGGGGTGATCGACCAGTCGCCCGGCACGCCGCGCCTGCTGACGACCGATTTCGTGACGCGCATCGTGACCGTCGAATCGGCGAACGGCGACGCGGACCAGATCCACGGCGACGGGGACGACGACATCATCCTGGGCGGCAACGCGGGCGACACGATCGATGCCGGCGAGGGGAACAACATCGTCATCGGCGATCACGGCCTGATTGATTACGTCGGTGCTGACAGTGATCTGTCAGACATCGACGAGATCGTATCGCTGTCGACGACGCTGTATGGCGGCGAGGACAAGATAACTTCGGGTGCGGGCCAGGACATCATCATTGGCGGGCGCTACGCTGATACGATCAATGCCGGGAATGGCAACAACCTGGTGATCGGGGATTCGGGGAGCATTCGTGCGGCCCTCGCCAACACGGTTTGGCAGCTGGCGGGGCAGCCGATCACGCTGGGCCGGATCGAGACCATTCAGCCTGAAAACGGCGGGGACGACACGATCATCACGGGCACCGGCAACGACATCGCGCTTGGCGGATACGCAAACGACACCATGACGCTCGGCGCCGGCAACGACATCGGCCTGGGTGACAACGGCGAATTGATCTACAACCAGGATCTCGACGTTGAGTTCGATGAGGACTTAGATGAGTTGGCGATACCGCTGATGGGAAGTGCGGATCCCGCCACGCTGGACTGGATTCGCACCACCTTCCCGCTTCTGGGCGGCAACGACGTCATGTCCGGCAAGGGCGACCAGGACATCCTGATCGGCGGCACGGGGATGGATTGGGTCTTCGGCGATGACCTTACGGGATCCTCCGGAATCGCCGATAAGGGCGACATCGTGATCGGCGACCAGGCGGATATCGCGTTGATCAACAATGTGGTGACCGGCATCGTCACGACCGAGAGGACAACGGCCGCCGCGGGTGACGGTGATGTCCTGATCGGCAACCACGACGAGGACATTCTTATCGGTGCGCATGGTGACGACTTCATCGATGGCGACATCGTCAGCGGTAACGCTGATCTGAGCGACGATCTGGTTTTCGGCGACCAGGTGACCCTCTATAACCGCTGGCGCGAGGGCGAAATCATGAACCCGCGGTTCCGCGTGCTGAGCGGCGACCACATCTACAGCCGCTCCGACCTCGACGGCGTTGCTGGAAACGACAGCGGTGCCGTACTGGTCACCGGCGATGCGCAGGACTATCGCAATCCGGCTGACCCGCAAGGCCGGGTGCCGTCATCGGATGCACCGGCCTGGGCAACCTGGGCGATCGTGGAGCTGGATCACGACACCACGATCGAAGCTGCTGGCGGCAATCGTTTCGGCGATGACTACATCGCCGGCGGTGCAGGCCACGACATGATCTTCGCACAACTGGGCGACGACGTCATTCAAGGGGATGGATCGATCGAAAGCGCAATTGCAGGCGGTGTGGGAGTAGCTCCTGAGAAAGTAGTAGGCGCGTCGCTTTCGAGCGTTGATGTTGACTTGACCCCGACGCTTACGGTGACGTCGCACAACGTTCTGACAATAACGCCTTCGTTCGAACTGGACACCGACGGCGACGACTACATCGAAGGCAACGGCGGCAACGACGTGATCTTCGGCAACCTCGGCCAGGACGACATCGTCGGCGACAACTCCGACATGTTCTCGCTGGACCTGCGCGAAGAGCGCCTGCCGGCGGGGTCCGACATCATCTTCGGCGGCTCGGGCGAGCGGATCGATCGAAATCACGAGCTAGAGGACGACAACGCCGACACGATCGTGCTGAACGAGCGTCATGCACGCGACGCGGATGCGATGGCGGGCGACAACGCCAATATCTACCGGCTGGTCGGGATCGACAAAACCGACGGCGGCGGCCTCCTCGCATTCAACTACGACCAGAACGGATACGGCGGTGATCGCCGCATCGTTGTGCGCGCGGTGGATCTGCTCGATTACACGCCGGGTGGTGACTACGACGGCGGGCACCCGGTGACCGATATCGGTTTCACCGACGAAATTCACGGCGAATCCGGTGACGACTTCGTCTACGGCATCGTGGGCGAGGACGTGCTCTTCGGTGACAGCGAGGATGACGACCTGATCGGCGGTTGGGGGCACGACTGGATTTCCGGCGGCACCGGCGACGACGGCATACTCGGCGACGACGGGCGCATTTTCACCAGCCGCAACAGCAGCGTTTACGGCGAGCCGCTGTACGGCGTCCTGCCGCTTCTCGCATCGGATCCCGATGCCCGGTTCAGCAACGGCAACGTGTTGAACGAGGAGATTTCCACTCCGGGCGACGTGCAATGGGCGATCATCAATGCTGCCGGCGAGCTCAAGAAGACCGTGGATCTCACGCCGTTCAACGTCGATCCGTTCGAGAATCCGCTCTTCGACGCCGCCAACGCCGACGACATCATCTACGGCGGCTGGGGTAGCGACTTCTTGCACGGCGGCTCGGGAGATGATGCGATCTCCGGGGCCGAGGCGCTGCCCGTCTTCTATGCGCGCCCGGTCAACCCCGGCGACGTGCTTGCCTATGACGACACAACGGGCGAATTCTTCGCTTATGAGGAGTACAACCCGCGCACCCGTATCGAGGGCTTCCTGCTTAACTTCGATGCGGGCGAAGGGCTGACGCTCGAAGAGGTAAATGGCGTCACGTACTACACCGACGGTGACGACGCGATCTTCGGCGATCTCGGTAACGACTGGCTGGTGGGCGGTACCGGGCGAGACCACCTCTACGGTGGCTGGGGCGATGATTTGCTCAATGCCGATGATGACCTGGACACCGATGGCGGCGTGAACAACTCGCCGGATACGCATTGGAGCTATGAAGATCTCGCCTTCGGCGGCGCCGGGCGCGACGTGCTCATCGCCAACACCGGCGGTGACCGCCTGATCGACTGGGCGGGCGAGTTCAACAGCTATATCGTGCCGTTCGCGCCGTTCGGCAACTTCACGATCAGCCGCACGATTCAGCCGCAACTGCCGGAGTTTCTCTACGCTTTATCGGAATCGGACGGTGTGGATGTCACCCCGTACACGGGCGCCGATCCGGCGCGCAACGGCGAGCCGTGGGGCGAACTGGGACTGGTCAAGCAGCAGGACCCCGACTGGCACTATCAGACCGGTGCACCCGACGACCCGCAGCCCGGGAACATCCCGGGCGGTTCGCGCGACGTGCTGCGCTCGGCGACGTTCAACGACGGGACGTTCAGCGCGTTCGCGCCGGACAGCGGGACGTGGACGGTCCAGAGCGGCGCATTGAAGGTGTCGGCTGAATCGCTGGGCGGGGACGCCGTGGCGGTGTTCCACGTGGGCGATGCACTGCCGGGTTACTTCGAGATCCTGGCGTCCATCAGAGTCGACAAGCCCACGGGTGGCTGGAAGGCGAACAGCTATATCATTTTCGACTACCAGGGCGAACAGGACTTCAAGTTCGCCGGGCTTGACATCTCGACCAACAAGCTCGTGATGGGCCATCGCGACGCGACCGGCTGGATCGTCGACAAGCAGGGCCCGTTCCTCGGCAGCGCGAAGTACGGCACCGCCTACAACATGCTGGTGGCGATCAACGGCTTGAATGCGACGCTGCTGATCAACAACAAGACGGTGTTCACGTACACTTATGCGCCGCGGGTGATCGACGGGTATTCCTTCGGTCTCAACTACGGCCTGGTCGGGGTGGGATCCGACAATGCAAGAGGCACCTTCGACAAGATCAAGGTGCAGGTGCTGCCGCCGCAGATCACGTTCGAGTCGACGGAGAGCTTCGACGACGGCGTGGCGGATCTGTTTACCGGGTATTCAACCGGCGAATGGGACGTGAGCGGCGGCCGCTACACTGTCACAGCGACTGGCGACGCCGCGGTCAGCCTGCTCGACCTGGGTGTCGAAAACCTGAACGTTTCTTCCGTGCTCGATCTGAGTGCCACGATCAATGCCCAGGGCCGTGCCGGGTTCGTCTTCGACCGCTACGATGCGGAGACCTTCAAGTTCGTGACGATCGACGCGGCGACGGATCAAGTGATCATCGGCCACCACACTGCGAAGAGCGGCTGGGTGAGTGATGCGGTGTATGCGAAGCCGATCGAGGCCGGCATCGACTATACGCTGGGCGTTTCGCTCAAGGGCTCGACCGTCAGCGTCACCTTGAACGGCAACGTCGTGCTGGGGTACGCCTTCAACGCCGCCACCGTGGACGGCCACTTCGGGCTGCTGGCGATGGGTGGCGCGGCCTCGTTCGACGACGTGGCCGTCAAGACCAACGATCCGGCGTTCATCGAGACCACGAGCAGCAACATGCTGGCGGCGATGCCGGCGCCTTTTGACTCCGATACGACGCTCACGCAGGAAGCGCTCGATTCGATCTCGACCGCGGCAATGTCGCAGTGGACCGAAACGCTCGGTGAAGGGGATACGAGGCTTGCCGCGCTCGGCGACCTTCGCATCGTCATCGCCGATCTCGTTGGTGACGCGCTCGGCTACTTCGACGGCAGCAATATCCTGATCGATATCGACGCCGCCGATCATGGCTGGTTCGTCGACGTTTCTCCGGCCGACAACACCGAGTTCGCCATCGTTGTCGACGGTGACACGCTGATGGCTGCTCCGGCGAGCGATGCCTACGGGCGCATGGATCTGCTCACCGTCGTATCGCACGAAATCGGCCACGTGCTGGGCTTTGGCGACGATGAGCTCGGTAACGCGGTCATGAGCGATGATCTCCTGCCGGGCACGCGCCTCCTGATGAGCGCGAACTCTCTCTCTCGCGGTGAGAGTTCCATCAGCGCGGAAACAGACGGCGCCACGGCAATCGCTGCGACGGGCAACGCGGCTGCCCCGGCTCCGACGCCGATCGTCATCGACTGGAAGCGCAGCGTGTTCGGAGCGGACACAGGCAGTACGCCGACATCATCGGAAGACTCCACTGGCTGGATGACGGATTTCGCCAACCATCTTGGAAGGAGCGAATCCGAGCGCAATCCGAACGCGAAGATCAAGGTGCTGGTGCCGCCGGCCGTTCTCAAGACCGTGGCCGCTGCCGCTAATCGCATCAGCGCCTTATTCGATTAGACTTCTGTCCGATCCTTCTTCACGGCGCGTTCATGAGCGCGCCGAGTTCAGCGTACACTGCGGGCAACGATCTCAAATTATTGTGCGTTGACGAGTTCATCCGGACCCTGGTCGATGCGCGGGCACTGAAAACCGCTCTCGAGCTGGGTCTGGTGGATTATCTTCTGGAACACCGGAGCGGCGGTTTCGGCGCGCGGGCGAGAGCGATCGAGGTTGATAGGACCGGGTTGCGATTCCTGCTCGACCTGCTCGGCGCGTACCGCGTGGCCGAGGAGCGTGGCGGGAAGGTGCGGTAGGCAAGACCGTGCGAATATTGCTACCATACGCCGCGGATTGGCGATCGCTGCTGGGTCGAGAGGACAGTCCGTGGTACCCGACAGCGTGGTTATTCCGGCAGTCCAGTATAGGCGATTGGGACGGCGTAATTAATCGCGGTAAACCTCCGGCTTTGCGTGCGCCACGAGCGCGAAGTAGCCCGCAAGGGTTGCTGAGTGTGTAACTACATAACCGA
>MERG01000272.1:0-76 GCA_001771985.1 Betaproteobacteria bacterium RIFCSPLOWO2_12_FULL_62_13
CGAAGTTTTCGCTTACGGCAGGATGCCGCTCGCGTTCTCGGCACGTTGTTTCACCGCGCGCCGATACAATCTACAG
>MERG01000272.1:105-4179 GCA_001771985.1 Betaproteobacteria bacterium RIFCSPLOWO2_12_FULL_62_13
GCATCCGGAGGGGCTGCTTCTTGGAACGCGCGAAGGGCGTCCCTTCCTGGTGCTGAACGGCATCCAGACCCAGTCGGCGGCAGTGTTCAATCTTTTGCCGTCCGTGCCCCAGTTGCGGGAACTGGGCGTCGGCGCGGTGCGCGTGTCCCCTCAGGCACAGCATACGATCGAAGCGTTGGCGCTGTTCCGGGACGGCATCGATAACGCCGGGCACCTGGACGCAGCGGTGAGCCGCCTCGAGAAACTCATGCCCGGCGCCGCTTGCAGCGGATACTGGCATGGGCGGCCCGGCATGGAAGCGGCGGGGGTGTCGCCATGATGCATCGGCAACGCATACTGCATGTGGTGATGAACGGCACGCTCGACGGGGCGTCCAACCAGGCGCTCGACCGCCGATTGCTCGCCTTGGCGGCGGGCGGAACGCTGTATGACGTTCTGCGGCTTTACCGCTTCACGCCGACCGCGAGTGTGGGCCGGCACCAGGCGCTCGCCCGCGAGTTGAGATTGGACTATTGCAGCGAGAAGGGCATCGCGATCGTGCGGCGGCTCACCGGGGGCGGCGCGCTCTATCACGATCAGGATCAAATCGGATTCAGTCTCGTCAGTCGCAGCGCGGCCCCGTGGTGCAACGTACCGCTCGCCCAGTTGCTGTCCAAGTTCGCGTGGATCGTAGCCCGCGCGCTGCGCGCGCTCGATATCGAGGCATATGCCTCGTCTCCGAACGATATCGAAGTCTGCGGCAGGAAGATCGGTTCGGTTTATGTGGCGCGCCGCGCCGAGAGCCTGCTCTTGCATGGTGTCATACTGCTCGGCGCCGACGTGAGGACGATGCTTGAAGCGCTGAAAATGCCCACCGAAAAGTTGACTGCTCAGGGCCTCGCCACCGCGCGCACCCGTTTTGCCACCGTCGCCGAGTTGCGCGGGAGCCCGCCACGGGCGGAAGAGATGGAAGCGGCGCTGATCGCCGCCCTGGAACGCAGGACGGGCAATCGGGCAAGGCAGCGCGCGATTGACGAGCTCGCGGAGAAGGCAAGCGCGCCGGAATGCGACGCCGAGCACAAGTTCGCCGCCAGCATCCACTGGGGCGCGGATGATGGGGCGCTCGAATCGGTCATGAAAACCACGGCCGGCGCGACGCTCCGCGCCCGCGCGGAGTTCGTGCCGGATGGAAGCGCGTTGAAGCGCGTGGAGTTCGCAACGGATGCGCATGTCGAACCCGCGGAATTCCTTTGCGACCTCGCCGGCGCGTTGGGCGGGATGCCGGTCGCCTTGCTGGACGGGGCGGTCCGGCATCTCATGCAGCGGCGAGCCGTTCAAACTTGCGGGGTATCGGGCAGCGACATCATGGAGATTCTTGATCTGCTTGTGGCGAAACAGCGCCTGCATCGGCAACACGAGTTCAGCGTGAAGCAAGCCAACGCGCTCATGGTGCCCAACGCCGGGAGACGGCCCGACGTTGTGAGCCTCCTCGGCAAGGCTGCGGTGATGCTGGTTCCGTATTGCGCCAAACCGGCCTGGTGCAGGTGGCGCCACCAGGATGGCTGCAGCGAATGCGGCCTGTGCGAGGTCGGCGAGGCTTATCGGCTTGCCCGCGAGCGCAACATGCCGGTTACCACCATCACCGACTACGAGCATCTCGTTGCTGCGCTGCGCCAGATGAAGCAAAGCGCCGTGCCCGCCTACGTCGGCATGTGCTGCAATAATTTCTTCGTGAAGCGGCAGCGGGCCTTTGCCGAGGCCGGAATCCCGGCAGTGCTGATGGACGTGAGCGGCCCGAATTGTTATGAACTCAAGCAAGAGGACGAAGCTTACGCCGGGACGTTTCGCGCCCAGGCGAGGCTCGACGCCGAACTGCTCGCGCGCGTGGTCGCGCTCGTGCCGCGCGGCCAATCGCATCCCACACCCGAAGCGGGCTGAGCCATGGATCTTCCTCCGCTCCCTTTCCCCGTGCGCTGGCTCATCGCCCGCTTGCCCTCTTATCCTCCCGCGGCCGCCGCGGCGCTGGCAGTGAACATCTGCCTGGGCGAAACGCTGACCGCGAAGAACCTCCCCGCTGCACGCGGCAAGGTCATCGCCATTGATGTGCGCGATACCGGACTCAAGCTTGCGTTCGAAGTGGAAGACGATGGGCTCATCGCGCGCGGCGCCGCCCGGCCGGACGCGACAATCAGCGCCGAGGCGCGTGATTTCGTGGCGCTCGCAAGGCGCGAGGTTGATCCGGACGCACTCTTCTTCAATCGCCGCCTGACCATGGAAGGCGACACCGAGCTCGCCTTGCTCGTGAAGAACACACTCGACGGCATCGACTTCCGTGCGCTCAAGCTGCCCCCGCCATCCCGCGTGCTGCGCGCCCTCGCGCTCCAGTTGCGCGGATTGTTGTAACCAGGTAAGCAGCGAGCAGTGAGGGGTTAGCGGAAAACCCTTCATGGCCTGGGCTGTTCCACTTGCCGCTTGGCGCTTACCGCTCACCACTAACCGCTTACCGCTCACCCCGTAATTACACGATTCTCTCCAGACGAAACTTGCTGGATAATATGCCGTTCGCAAACGGGGGCGGAGTCGCCTGGATCCATCGTGCCGGCCACACCGATCAAGCTTCAAGCCTTTCTTTCCAATCTTCCGCTGTTCAAGGAAATGGACGCGCCGGAACTGGACCGCATCGCCACGGGTACGCGCGAAGTGCATGCCATGCGCGGCGAAGTGCTGTTCCGCAAGGGCGACCCGTGCGACGGATTTCATCTGGTGGTCTATGGACAGATCAAGCTCGCCTTCACATCGCCAAGCGGGGTCGAGAAGGTCGTCGAGCTCATGGGTCCCGGCCAGAGCTTCGGCGAGGCGGTGATGTTCACCGAGCGCCCGTACCCGGTCTACTCACAGGCGCTCGTCGACTCGATGTTGCTGCACATCGCCAAGGCCGTGGTATTCGAGGAAATCGAGCGCGATCCGGCATTCGCGCGCAAGATGATCGGGGGGTTGAGCCGGCGGCTTCACAGCCTGGTAAGCGACCTGGAATCGTACACGCTGCACTCGGGCATGCAGCGCGTGATCGGCTACCTGCTGCGCGGCGAGCCGGAGAAAGGAAACCAGGGCGCGCCGCTGAGCGTTGCGTTGCCGAGCAGCAAGACCGTCATCGCCTCCCGCCTCAATCTCACCCCCGAGCATTTCTCCCGCATTCTGCATGACCTCATGGAAGCCGGACTGATCAGGGTCGAGGGGCGCAGCATCACTATTCTCGACCTGGAGCAGTTGCGGACGTTCGAAGGATGATGGCAAGCGGCAAGTGGTGAGCAGTAAGCGGTGAGCAGAAGACCTCGGCTTTAGCTCCGCCGTTCACTGTTCACCGTTCACCGGTTCTCAGCCAGTAGGGTGTGCTCCGCAAGGCGGAGCGCACCGCGCCGATCGGTTGCTGGTGCGCAAGCGCACCCTACGCGTGCTCGACCTGGAGCAGTTGCGGACGTTCGAGGAATAAGTGGTTCGTGGCTCGTGGCTCGTGTTTCGTCACCCATCACTCATCACCCATCACTCGTCACGCCTCGGTCAGTGACTGGTCCCGGCTGAGCGCGTGATCTTGTTGTAGACGTTGTATTTCCCCGACGGCTCGTTCATCGGGATTCGCTTGACCTCACTGAACGTCGCAGCGTCGAAAACGATGATCGCGAAGAACGCGGGTAGAATTTGGGAACAGCGAGGGAAAATGCGATGGCAAGAACAGAAAACGGCAACTCCGTGAAGGTCGCCGTCGTGCAGGCGGGCGCCGTTCCTTTCGATACCGATGCCTGCGTGGACAAGGCGGCGCGCCTTATCGCTGAGGCCGCCGGCCAAGGCGCGAAAGTCATGCCCGGCCCGACGTGTTCCAATTGGCGGTCAACGAGAACGAGATGAAACCGGTAACAAGGAAACCATAGCTCTACTGTGTCATTCCCGAGTAGTCGGGAATCTAATTGCTGGCGGTACATTGGATGCCCGCCGCAGCCTGCCCTCGAATGCATTAATCGGGGGCGAGCATGACACAGTAAAGATAAGCAGCCTGCCCGATATCCTTTACAGTCATCATTGGCACCGCAGGGAGGAGAC
>MERG01000272.1:4194-5026 GCA_001771985.1 Betaproteobacteria bacterium RIFCSPLOWO2_12_FULL_62_13
ATCCAACGTCCGCGTCGGTATCGTGCTGCCGCATTCCTGCTATGGTGAGGCCGAATGGCAGAACGCCGAGCGCGCCATCGCCTATGCCGATGAAGCCGCCGCCCAGGGCGCGCAACTCGTGCTCTATCCGGAAGGCTATCCGGGACCGATGACCGGTCCGCTCGACAATCCGAAATTTCCGTTCGATTACCGCACGCAGATGTCGGCCGGCGCCATCGCTGCCGGCCCCGAGCGCATGGAAGGCAAGCGCTCCGAGCCGGGCGTGCTCGTCACGGATCTCGACATGGACCGCCTGCGCTATCTGCGCACCCGCAACTTCGACGAGGAAAACCTCTCGGTGCCGGACGACCCGAACTGGCGCCCCATCGGCTGCCGTCCGGGGCAGATCTACGAGCGTGACCCGGCACTGTATCGGGAACTCGCGGAACCGAGCCCGTATTCGCTCAATTACCGCTACTGGGAAGAGGGCAGCCTCGACGGCTGGCAGCGCGAATACGACCGCATCTACGAAGGCGACTATCAGCGCATCCTGAAAAAATACGGCGGGCCCTTTCGCTTCAAGGAACGCTGAGGCACCTGGCGGTGGCCGGCCCGTGCCGGGATGTTTCGGGGCACATGATCGAGATCAAACGGGTTTACGAAAAGCCGGCGACGACAGGCGGCTAACGGACACGAGTTCATGTCGTGCAATGACGGGTTTCGACCCCAAAGCCGACATTCGGAAAATTGGGCGTGGCCCGAATGGCACTTACTTAAGCCAAGCATCGCAGCTCGGCAAGATTCGATATCGTGGATTCAACGGCATAGGGTAGGGTGCGCTTGCGCACCAATT
>MERG01000273.1 GCA_001771985.1 Betaproteobacteria bacterium RIFCSPLOWO2_12_FULL_62_13
TATGCCGGTGTTCGACTGCGTCACCGGCGCGCGCACCCCGGACTGGGTGGCGCACTTCATGGAAGGATATTTTTGATGCTTAACTCGTCGTTGCCGAATCATTATTTGGATGCAGAATCCTTGAAGCCGCCGGTATCGAGCAGGCGTAGGTCAGGTTGCCGCATCGGCGGCTACCTGACGCCAAGCGGATGTCGGGGAACGCTGCGCGTACCCCAACCTACGTCTCATCGCGCAAAGAATTGACGGATACCAGCGCCTTTGAGCTGAGGAGGAATTTCGCGTGTATCAGTTCAGTTACGTCAAAGCAAAGTCGCTGAAGGAAGCCGGCGAGTTTCTCGCTGCCCACCCTGATGCCAAGCTGCTGGCGGGCGGCATGACGCTGATCCCGACGCTCAAAGCGCGGCTTGCGCAGCCGTCGCATCTCGTCGATATCGGCGGGTTGCCGGAGCTTGCCGGTATCGAATTGATGGACGGCAAACTCGCGATCGGCGCGGCGACCCGACACTTCGAGGTCGCAGGCTCGGACACGGTGAAGAAGGCGATTCCCGCGCTCGCCTATCTCGCAGACCTGATTGGCGACCCGCAGGTGCGCAATCTCGGGACCATCGGCGGCTCGGTCGCCAACAACGATCCGGCCGCCGACTATCCGGCGGCGGTGCTTGGCCTGGGTGCAAGCGTGATCACCACGCAGCGCGAGATCGCGGCCGATGATTACTTTCAGGGCATGTTCGCGACCGCGCTCGATCCGCGCGAAGTCATCGTGCGCATTGTGTTTCCGCTGCCGAAGCGCGCGGCGTATGCGAAGTTTCCGCACCCCGCTTCCGGCTACGCGATGGCGGGCGTGTTCATCGCCGAAACCGCGCAGGGCGTGCGCGTGGCGGTAACCGGCGCCGGGCCCGGCGTGTTCCGCTGGCAGGAGGCGGAAGCCGCGCTGGCAACGAACATGAGCGCGGCGGCGCTCGACGGGCTCGCCGTCAGCGCGGAAGACCTGAATGAGGATATCCACGCCACACGCGAATATCGGGCGAACCTGGTGGCGGTAATGGCGCGGCGTGCGGCAGCGAAGATTGCGGAGAAATAGCGATGGCAAGAGTCGAAATCACGGTGAACGGCGCCAAACACGCGCGCGAGGTCGAGGACCGCACGCTGCTCGCAAACTTTCTGCGTGACGAGCTGGGACTTACCGGCACTCACATCGGTTGCGATACCAGCCAGTGCGGCTGCTGCACGGTGCAGGTCAACGGGCGCGCGGTGAAGTCTTGCTCCATGCTGGCAGCGCAGGCGGACGGCGCGGACGTTCTCACCATCGAAGCCATGGCGAAGGACGGCGTATTGCACCCGATCCAGCAGGCGTTCACGGAATGCCACGGACTGCAATGCGGGTTCTGCACGCCGGGCATGATCATGGCGGTGGCGGGGCTCTTGAAGGACAACCCCAACCCGACCGAGGAAGAAATCTACCACGGCCTTGAAGGCAACCTCTGCCGCTGCACCGGCTACATCAATATCGTCAAAGCCGTGAAGCGCAGCGCCGAACTGCTGCGCGGCAAAGCGCGATAGGCCCGCTCTGAGGCACGAGGCCGCTTGAGGGAAATCCGGCAAGCCCATGCCGCCCTTCGCGCCCGAATCATCGCCGTTGTTCTCGCACGAGGACCCGCTGTCGCTGCTCAACACCAGCGCCCCCCTGGAGCGCAAGCTCGCGGCGATCCACGAGGACCTCGTACAGCTCGTCGAAGTGGTAGACCGCATCGCCATCGCCACCTACGACCGGGACACGGACCTGCTCAAGACGTTCATCAGCAGCGGGCCCCGGACCGCCCTGGTCTATTACGACGCGAAACTGGCGGAGTCGCCTTCGCTCGCGCAGATCGTCGCGGTCGGCAGGCCGCGCGTGGTGAACGACCTGGAGATCTTTCGCAAGGGCCCGGGCGTCCACGCAAAGGTCATCCGCGACACAGGTTTTCGCTCGAGCTACACGATGCCGATGTACCAGAACGGCGTGTTTTGGGGCTTCATCTTCTTCAACTCGCTGCAACGTAACGTCTTCGGGCCCGAGCGCCTGCAGATCCTCGACGTGTACGGGCATTTCATCTCGGCGCTCGTCACCGGGGAGCTGCTCGCCGTGCGCGTTCTCGCCGCGGCGGTGCGCACGGTCCACGACATGGTGCACTACCGCGATCCCGAGACCGGGGCGCACATCGACCGCATGGCGCGCTACGCGCGCCTCATCGCCCGGCACCTGGGCGCGGCGGGCATTCATCCGATCGACGACAGGAGAATCGAGCGAATCCTGGAATTCGCGCCGCTGCACGATATCGGCAAGATCGGCATCCCCGACCGGATCCTGCTGAAGCCGGGCCGCCTGACGTCCGAGGAGCGCGAAGAGATGAAGCAGCACACGACGCGCGGGCTGCAGATGATCGACGCGTTCGCGCGCAACTTCGGCTTCGAGCACCTCGAGGGACTCGACATCCTGCGCCACATTGCCGAGTCGCATCACGAAACGATGGATGGCAGCGGCTATCCACGAGGTCTCAAGGGCGCCGAGATCCCGCTGGAGGCGCGCATCGTCGCTGTCGCCGACATCTTCGACGCCCTCACCAGCGAACGCCCTTACAAGCACGCTTGGTCGAACGAGGAGGCGTTCGGCCTGCTCCGCAAGCTTTCCAGGGACACACTCGACGCGGACTGCGTGGAGGCGCTGCTCCGCAACAGGAAGGAAGTGCTGGAGATCCAGCGGCGCTTCCAGGACGAGCCGAAACCGCCGCCGGCGTAGGTTTGGAACGTCATGGCCGGGCTTTGGCCCGGCCGGCGCGGGAACGCGCACGAAGCACGACAGGTCAAATAGAGGCTGGAGCGCGGGACGTTGCCATTACCAACCGCATAGGAGGCCAAGCTCATGAATCCCTCGCACTCGACTATCAGATGGACTGACAGCATGAGCATCGGGATACCCGATGTGGACGAGGAACACCGCCGGTTTATTTCCCGCGTGAACGAGCTGGATGCCGCCATTGCCGCCCGCAAGGACCGGCGGGAAATCGAACGACTGATTCAGGACATCATCCACGAGGCGAGAAGCCATTTCGATGACGAGGAACGGCTGCTTGCGGAACGTGGTTATCCGGATGCCCGCTTGCACAGCGCTCAGCACGCGCGGCTCAATTCCCTGCTGTGGGACGTGCTGCGCATGTCCTATGCGGCCGAATCGGGCGATGACTGGGCGAAGAAGGGTTTGTTGATCAAGCAAATGTTGCTCGACCATTTCCAGCTCGACGATAACAGCTACCGGCATTTCCTGCGCCAGCCGCCAGCGATGGTTGCCCGGTAGTTGGCCATCCCGCTCAAGACCCGCTCGTATAGCAGATTCAAATGCCTGCCGCTGCGCCGAACGCAGGCGAGCGCCCAGAACGCTTGGGCTGCCGCGGCTGCTTCGCCCCGCAGCGCGGGCAGAAGATGTCCTTCTTCGCGAGCGGTTGGCCGCATTCGTGGCAACGCCTCAGCAGGTTTGCCATAGCCTAGATCCGCGAGCGGCAATGATACGCGATGCGAGGGACCAGAAGACGCGTTAATTTCCGATCGCTTTACCGGCCGCTGGCCGACGCGTGGGCGGTCTACGATAATGCTGGAGACAAGCCGATACTGAAGGATCGATGGCCATGAAAAAGACCACCCTATCAAGAGAGGACAAACGGTTTTTCGCGGCGGTAGCGCGGTCGATTCGTCGCGCTGCCCGCCGCGCGCGCGAGATTGCTCGAATGCACCGCACGCCCATTTACGTCTGGGAAAATGGGCGCATCATCGCGAGACGGCCGTGGGAGTAGATTCAACTCATCACAAACTGTGATGAGTTACCAGCCGTCACATCCCCTCCCGCCCTCACGGCGTTTCTTCCTCTTTCCTCCTTCCGCCTTCCCCCGTGCTCTTCCCCGTCATCCGTCACCAGGGCGCAGCGCCTCATCAACCGGTCCACGTGACAAGCTCATCAACTGAGCTACTCGTGTTAAAGTCTCCTCGGCGAAGACGGGCTGCGCTGCCGCCGCTTCATGTCGGGGAGATTCATGAACAAGACCGAGCGTATCTTCAAGATCGAGCAACTGATCTCGGCACGGCGCTTGATGTCATTCCAGGAACTGCTCGACGAACTGGAAGTCTCGCGCGCGACGTTGAAGCGCGACCTCGAATACCTGCGCAGCCGCATGAAAACCCCAATCATCTACGAGCGCGAGGCGAACGGCTACTGCATTGCTCCAAAGCGCGGCGAGCCCGAGCGCGTCGAATTCCCGGGACTGTGGTTCAACGCTCAGGAAGCCGCCGCACTTCTCACCATGCAGCACCTGCTGGATGGACTTCAGCCGGGGCTCCTCCGGCGTCATATCGAGCCCCTCAAGGAACGGCTGAGATCATTGCTCGAAAGCACCGACCACTCGTTCAGCGAAATCAAACGCCGCGTTCGCATCCTGCATCTTGGACGGCGCGCGCCGCAGCCGAAGTTCTTCGAAATCGCTGCCAATGCGCTGCTCAACCGCCGCCAACTGCAGATCGGCTATTACTCCCGCGCCAACGACGAAACCACTGAACGCGCCGTCTCGCCGCAGCGGCTCGTGTGCTATCGCGAGAATTGGTATCTCGACGCGTGGTGCCATCTCCGCAAGGACCTGCGCAGTTTCGCCGTGGACGGCATACAGCGCGCGGAGATCCTCGATACACCTGCAAAAGAGGTCGCCGACAGCGAGCTCGACGAGGCGCTGGCCGAAGGCTACGGGATTTTTTCGGGCAAGGCCAAGGCCTGGGCCAAACTCCGCTTCACCCCGGCACGCGCGCGTT
Source organism: Betaproteobacteria bacterium RIFCSPLOWO2_12_FULL_62_13 (assembly GCA_001771985.1). Taxonomy (GTDB): domain Bacteria; phylum Pseudomonadota; class Gammaproteobacteria; order Burkholderiales; family SG8-41; genus DSOT01. The sequence continues at coordinate 4,828 of MERG01000273.1, forward strand.
GGGTCGCCACCGAAGAGTGGCATCCGAAACAGCGTGCGAGCTTCCAGCCCGACGGCCGCTACGTGCTCGAGTTTCCGTACAGCGATGACCGCGAACTCGTCGGCGACATCCTGCGCCACGGCGCCGAGGTGGAAGTGCTTGCTCCCCAAGTGCTGCGGAAGAAAGTCGCCGCCGCGCATTCCGCCGCCGCCCGCCGCTACTCCACGTTCGTCACTCCGGCGAAAGCCGGAGTCCAGTGAGACGGCGTAGGTGGGGTGATTCGACGTCCGCAGGCTCACCCCCTGAGCCTCACGCCTGCCATCATGTCGCCGTCACCCTGACTGAGGCGACTCATGGTCACGTCAGGCATCAGCGCCCACGCGCAGGCGCGCATGCAGCAGCGCGGCGTGAACGAGATGGTGCTCGATCGCCTTTTCGAATACGGCAAGGTTGCGCACGATCACCATGACGGCGAGGTGATCTTCTTCAACATTTTGACGAAAAGCGAGTGCATTGCCTATAATGCAATCATTGATTGCACTCCTATGAAACCGATGGCAAGCATTACCATTCGCAACCTCGACGAGCAAACGAAGGAACGTCTGCGCGTGCGGGCGGCGCGGCGCAAGCGCTCGATGGAGGAAGAAGCCAGGAACATTCTGCGCACTGCACTCGCCCGCGACTCGGCGACGCCGGGCAACCTGGCGGAGGCCATCCGCCGGCGCTTCGAACCGCTCGGCGGCGTCGTAATCCCGTTGCCAGCCCGCGAGCCAATCCGCGAGCCGCCCCGGCTGGGCAAATGATACTTCTCGACACGAATGTCGTGTCGGAACTCATGAAACCGACACCGGCGGAGAGCGTCGCCCGCTGGATGGCGGCTCAGCCCGCTACCAGCGTGTATACGAGCAGCATCACGGAAGCCGAGATCCTCCTGGGAGTAATGCTGTTGCCGGCGGGCCGGCGTCGAAACGCCATCCAGGCGGCAGCGGAAGCGATGTTCGCGGAGGACTTCGCCGGACGCATTCTCGCGTTTGGCAGTGATGCTGCGCGCCTTTACGCCCGCATCGGCATGGAGCGGCGCCGCGCCGGACGGCCCATCTCGCACTTCGACGCCCAGATCGCCGCGATCGCCCGGTCCGCGGGCGCTTCAATCGCAACCCGTAATGTGGCGGACTTCGACGGCTGTGGCGTTAAAGTAATCAATCCCTGGGGAACCTGAGCAAATCTCAGGGGACAGCCCCCGACAATTCCTGAAAGCGGC
>MERG01000274.1 GCA_001771985.1 Betaproteobacteria bacterium RIFCSPLOWO2_12_FULL_62_13
CGCTTTCGCGGCAATGACCGCCGCAATGAGCCCGCCGCCGCCGGGGCGGTTGTCCACGATCACCTGCTGCCCCATGCTCCCGGACATCGTCTGGCCCAGCGCGCGCGCCAGCACGTCGGTGCCGCCGCCGGGGACGAACGGCACGATGAAGCGCACGGGCTTGGTTGGGAACGATTGCGCACTCGCGGCGCCGGCGAGTGCCGCACACAGCAGCCAAGCCAGCTTCGCCCCGTAACGCGACCGCGCTCGAGCGCACGGTCTCCCGACGTTCACTTCTTTTGTCATGGCTCCTCCTCGCTCACGTGGCTCACCGCCGCGGTGCTGCGCCAACCCGGATATTGCATGAGAGGTAAGTCGCGAAACCTCCGAAGCCTTCGGTGTTCAAAGGCTTTGAGCACAATAAAGAGAGGTCTCGCCAGTGATGGAGTGTACCCGGGATTTGTTTGCAGAAGGCCGCAGGCACGGGCTAGGCAGCGTTGCGCTTTTGTTCGGACTGCAGCAAACCGAAACGCGCGTAGGCCTCCTCGAGCTGTTTCCGAGGCGGTTTCTTGTAATGGCCGACGCGGCTCACTTCGACGTTCGACACGCGGCGCATCGTAACCATCATCTCCGCCGTCTTGAGCAGACATGCCGTCGTATCCAGCACCGGCGCGCCTGCAAAACGGTACCAACCGTTGCGCATCGCGATCAGATTGAGTAATCCGCAACCCATAATGAGCACCTCGGCGCCGCCCGCAACCGCCTGCTCCGCAGCGGCGCGCGTGAGTTCATAGCACTCGTCCGGCCGGCCCGCCATGGCGTCTTCGAGCATTTGGAAAGGCACGTCGAAGTTGACGAGCGGCGCAGCGTATTTTTCGAGCCCATAGCGCTCGACGAGCCCTGCGATGTATTTCGGACCCAGCGTCTCCCCATGTGTCATGACTGAAAAACGCCGTCCTAGCATGCAAGCCGTGTGCATGCTCGTCTCCGCGATCGAGACTACGGGAATGTCGACTGCCTCCCGCAACTCTTCGAGTATGGGATCGAAGAAGCACCCGACCGCGACGGCGTCAAAACCTTCGCGCTCGGCGCCGACCACGCTTTCGAGCAGCTGGAGGTTATTCAGGAAATCGAAGCACTTGTAGTCGAGGTTCGGCGGCTCGTATTGCACGCCGCGCATCGCGATCGTGGTGCCCGGTGACATGACCTTCTGCGCGTGCTCCTCGAGCGCTCTCCTGTACGCCGGGAACTTGTGAACAGCCTTGCTGCTTTGCCACGCTATGCGGATGGGTTCCATTAGTCCTCCCGAGCCTCGGTGGGCCAATTGCAGCGAGTCTGCAGGTGCACCGGCGCCGCCATTATTGGCACCGACCGCACACTTATTAACCCCACCGCCAAAATACCAGAACCGCTTTTGTTATACAATCCATGCCATTCCTCGCTATAAGCAAAACCGGGACGAGGAGTTCGATGGGTACGACCGAAAAGCTCGCCCGCTTCGTCGCTGAAGTGCCTTCGGAGGCGATCCCCGCCGCGGCTTTCGAGCAGGCGAAACGGCGTTTTCTCGACACGCTTGGCGTTGCGCTTGGCGGCTCTCGTCATGCGAGCGCGCGCATCGCCCTTGAAACGGCACGCGCGCTCGGCGGCAACGCGCAGGTCAGCATCATCGGACACGGCGACCGCACATCGGTGGAGCTCGCCGGCTTCGTCAATGGCGTTTCGGCGCACGCACTCGAGTACGATGATTACACGCGCAGGGTAACGCACCTCAGCGCGTCGCTGGTGCCGGGCGCGCTCGCGACCGGCGAGTACGCAGGCGCGAGCGGGAAGCAGACCCTCGAGGGTTTCATCGTCGGTTTTCAGGCCGCGACCCAGATATCGAAGGGGCTTGGCGCCGCGCTCTTCGACCGCGGCTGGCACTCGCCCAGTCCTCTTGGCGCCTTCGGCGTCGCGGCAGCGGCGTGTCGCACCATGGGTCTCGATGCGATGCAGACGCGCATGGCGTTCGGCGTGACCGCTTCGGAAGCAGCCGGCATACGCAAGAACGTGGGCTCAATGGGCAAGGCATTCCACGTGGGCCACGCTGTTCGCTGTGGAATCTTTGCCGCACTGATCGCCCAGCGGGGGTTCAAAGTCGATCCGGATGCGATCGAAGGTGTGAACGACGGCTCGGCGGGACACGCGCGCTTTGGTCTCGCGGAAACGTTCAACGGAGCCGGCAATTACGATCTTTCGCTCATGGAATGCGACCTGGGCAGCGCGTGGGAGCTCACCAACAACAGCACGGTCGTGCGCATGCATCCGGGCGTAACCGCACTGTCATCGGCGATAGACGCCATGATCGACCTCGCAAACGAGCACGAGCTCAAAGCCGATGACGTAGAGCGCATCGACCTTGAGTGCACGGCACAAGTGGCGAAACTCGGCTCATATACCTATACCGAAGCCACCGACGGGCACAAAGCGCGTTTCTGCCTGCCTTACAGCATGGCCGTGTCGCTGCTGGACCGCAAAGCAGGCCTCGCGCAATACACCGACGAGCGTGTGCGCAGGTCGGACGTCCAGACCCTGATGCAGCGGGTGCGCGTGCAGGTCCCCGAGGATTTCAAAGCTCACCACGGGGCGTGGGCGGGCAAGGTCAACTGGGGCCTGATGCGGCTCACGATCCATCTGAAGAACGGCAAAACGCTGTCCGCAGCACGCTCTTCGGCTCGCGGTTGGCCGGAGCAGCCGGCGACATGGGACGACATTGCCGGGAAATACCGGGAGTGCTGCCAGGGCGTAATTCCGCCAGCGAGGATCGAAGACAGCATCGAGCTCATCAAGAACCTCGATCAGTTGCAGAACCTGTGTCCATTGTTGGAAGCACTGCGGGGTACAGCCTCAAAGACTTAGCGGCCCGGTCAGCTTTCGTGACCGCTGTGAAACGCCGGGTGTCGCAAATAAAGGAGGAGTTACGCAAACGGGCTCAGAACGGAAGGTCGCCATTGTGACCGGCGGAGGCCGAGGCCTGGGGCGCGCGATGGTTCTGGGGCTTCTGAAACACGGCGTAGCGGTCATGGCGGTCGATCGCGACAAGGAACCGCTCGCGGAATTACCTACGGCTGCGGGCGATCAAGAAGCGGCGCTCGCCACGCTTGCCGAGGACCTGATATCGCCCGGGGCGGAAGAGCGCGTTCGCACGGCAACAATGTCGGCCTTCGGACGCATCGATATCCTCGTAAACAATGCCGGCATGGGCCAGTCGGTCGTCTGGCCCGACCACTGGGTGAATCCCCTTCGCTTCTGGAACATCGAGCTCGATCAGTGGAAGCGCTTCTTCGAGCTCAATACGCACGTTACATTCCGCATGTCGAAAATCGTGGTTCGGCAGATGATGGAACAGCGGTGGGGCCGAATCATCAACGTGACGACCAGCCTTGGGTCAATGCTGCGCGCCGGCTTCGGACCGTACGGCGCTTCAAAAGCTTCAGCCGAATCGCTCACCGCCGTGATGGCAGCCGAGCTCGAACAAACAGGCGTCACCGTCAACGTGCTGACCCCGGGCGGGCTCACCAACACCGCCGCGAATCCGGGCGCACCATTCGACCGCTCGAAGATGCTACAGCCAGAGATCATGGTGCCGCCTCTGGCCTGGCTGATCTCGGATGACGCCTCGGCCGTTACAGGACGTCGCTTCATTGCGGCACGGTGGGACCGGTCCCTACCGGCTTACGAAGCAGCAACAAAGGCGGGCGCACCTGCCGGCTGGCCCGTCGGCGACAGCCGCCCAATCGAACCGGATCGTATTCTTGAGCAGAGGAGAGCGCTATGAAATCGATTTGTCGATATGTTCTTGTGATTGCGCTTGTCGCCGCCGCTGCTTCGGCGCCCACTGCCAATGCGCAGCAGTATCCCACGAAGCCGATTCGGCTCCTGATCCCCTCACCGCCCGGTGGTGGAACCGACATCCTCGGTCGCATCCTCAAGGAGGGCTTCACGAAGATGTGGGGACAGCCAATCGTGGTCGACAATCGCGGCGGCGCGAGTGGAAGGATTGCTGCAGCCGTGGCCGCCAAGGCGAATCCCGACGGATACACTTTGCTTTTTACCTACGGCGGGGTCCTCACCACCGGTTTGCCGCTCTTTCGAAACCTGCCGTACCACCCCATCAAGGACTTCGCTCCGATTGCAATGCTGGGCCACGTACCCGGCCTTCTCGTCGCGCACCCGTCTTTTCCTGGGAAAACGGTGGCCGAGCTCATCAAGATCGCGAAGTCCAAGCCCGGCGCGCTGAATCACGGGGCATCCAGCATAGGCTCCAGCTCGCACCTCAACATGGAGCTCTTCAAGCAGATGGCCGGGCTCGAGATGTTGCAGGTTTCCTACCCCGGTGACGGTCCTGCTCTTGTAGCACTCATAGGCGGCCACGTCCCATTCGCGTTCAACAACGTCGTGGCGTCGATGGCCCATATAAAGTCGGGCAAGCTGAGAGCGCTGGGGGTAGCGACCGCCGAACGCGTGCCGAGCTTGCCGGACGTCCCGACGATCGCGGAGAGCGGGCTGCCCGGTTTTGAAGGACTCCTTTTCTATGCGCTCGTCGGACCTACGAACACGCCGCCCGCTGCCGTCGCCAAACTGAACCAGGCCGTAACAAAAATCAAGCAGATGCCGGAAGTGAAGCAACAACTGTCCAGACTCGGTGCGATCTCGATCGACATGACGCCCGAGCAACTCGGTGCTTTCTTGCAGCGGGAGCTCGACAAATGGACCAAGGTCATACAAGCCGGAAACATCCAGGCTGAATAACGGGACCGGCAACATGCCGCGCCGGCTGGGCCGCATGCCGTTGCGGGCGTTCTCAGCGGGTATGGTTGCCATGAGCTGGAAGCATGCGGACGCGCTTGTATCTCGAACGAGCACGCACGCTTCCAGTTATGGATACCAGCGACTGATGCGACTGCCGTTGCGCTAAAAAGAGACGGCTATGGACCTGGATCTGTTTGGCTCGACCGCGCTCGTTACCGGTGCATCACGAGGCACCGGGTTCGCAATAGCGCAGGCGCTGGCAGCCGAAGGTTGCAACCTTCATTTGAGCGCCCCACTCGGCGTCAATCCTTCCTGGACCGATCAAGACCGACAGACAGAGGACCCGCCTAGAGGTGCGCGCGGAAGCCGCGCTGGGCAACCGCTCGCGGTGGCGCGAGCTCGTAAAGAACGCGCCGTTTGGCTGCCTTGGCCAGCCGCACGAAGTCGCCGACCTCGTGGCTTTTCTTGTTTCGAAACGTGCCTCCTATGTCAGCGGTGCGGTCATTCCCGTCGATGCCGGCAGGCTCGCCCGCAATAAAGCCTCATAAAGCTTGTCACCTACAACGAGGGAGAAACGAATGAGCAGGCTCGAAGGGAGAGTGGCGTTTATCACGGGCGCGGGTGCTGGCATCGCGAAAGCGGGCGCCCTCGCTTTCGCGCGCGAGGGGGGGCGCGCGTGGCAGTGGTCGAGGTCGATCCGGAGACCGGGAGTAAAACGGAACAAAACATCCTCGCACAGGGGGGCGAGGCGCTTTTCATCAAGACCGACGTGACCGACACCGAAAGCGTGCGGCAAGCGGTGGAGCTCACCGTGCAGCGCTTCGGCAAGCTTGACACCCTGATGAATCGTGCGGGCGGATCGCTCCAGGAGGACGTGCCCGTACACGAGATGGACCTGCAGGTGTGGCATAGGACTATCGCTCTCAACCTGCTCCATCCGTTCCTCTGCTGCAAGTACGGCATACCCCATCTCATTCAGGCTGGAGGCGGATCGATCATCAATTTCGCGTCTCACCTAGGCCTGACGGGCGCGCAGAAGCCCGCCTACGCAGCATCGAAGGGTGGAATTGTCGCATTCACCCGGACGCTTGCGGCGCAATACGCCCAGCACGGTATTCGGGCAAACGCGATCGCACCCGGGCTGGTGCGCAGCGAACGCCAAGTCAAGCGCTGGGAGGACCCTTCCGCCCCTTCAACACCGGCGATACGCTCGTACAACGCATTGCAAAAGCTTTATCCGTTTTCCGTCGGAGAGACGACCCATATCGCCGCTTTGGCGTTGTTTCTTGCCTCGGACGACTCGCACATGGTCACGGGGACCACCATCGCAGCCGATGGAGGCAAGTCCTCTTATCTAAAGGTCATGTCCTAAGAGTCTGGCCGGTAACGCCCGCGTTCGCCACTGGATAACAAGGAGAGGAGTTTGACGAAGCGGTGTCGGACTGGATCTCAGTGTTTACCCGCCATCAGAACCGAAAAGGATACGCCAGATGAAAAAACCCGCTCGGGTGGGCCTCACCTCGGTTATCGCCGCCATCTTCTCATGGGGCGCCTCACCGGTTTCGGTGCAGGCCCAGGAAAGGTACCCGGAGCGATCGATGCGCTTGATCGTCCCGTTCGCCGCCGGCGCTTCCACCGATGTCATGGCGCGCAAGCTCGGGGTCGCCTTGACTCCGCTTCTGGGACAGCAGATTAGGGTATGAAGAAGCCGCCGCTCACGTCGATGACGCTACCGGTGACGAACGAGGCGGCGCCGGATGCAAGGAACGTGACGGCGCCCACCACGTCCGCGGTGCGACCGACGCGGCGTAGGGGCGTGCGAGCAATATATTGCTGATCGACCTGGTCTTGGTTCGCGAAAGTCGCGGCCATGGCCGTCTTGATGCGTCCCGGGGCCACGCAATTCACAGTGAAGCCGTACTCGCCCAGCTCGCCTGCGAGAACACGGGAAAAACCGACGAACCGCGCTTTGGAGGCAGCGTAGTACGCGCTGCCGAAACCGGTATACATGCGCCCGGATTGCGATGACATATTGATGATGCGGCCCCACCGGCCCGCGTTCATGAGCGGAATGGTGGCGCGCGAAACGAGAAACGCGCCCGTCAGGTTCACGGCGAGTGTGCGTTCCCAATACTCGAGCGGGGTGTCCTCGACTCGTGCGCGGCGTCCCGCGATGCGCTATACCGGCATTGTTTACGAGGACGTCGAGGCGCCTGAAGCGCAATTGGATCTCTTCCAACATGCGCGAGACGGCCTGCGCATTCGACACGTCCGCAGCAAGCCCGATAGCGTCCGCGCCTGCTCCGGCGAGCTTTCATGCGGCTTCGCCCACCGCGTGCGCACGCTGGCCGTTCACGACCACGCTCATGCCGTCGGCCGCGAGCTGTTGTGCGACCGCGAATCCGATGCCCTGATTGGCGCCTGTGATCAAGACCACTCTGGCGTGCTTGTTTTGCACCAACGCTTGTCCTCTTATCGGCTTGCAGTGGAATTGAATGGCCGTTAAGCTCCTCTGTCAAGACTAGGCCAACTTTCGGTGCTGAGTCAATACGACGCCACCAGATGAAGAAAGAGAGATGCGGATGACTTTCGCCCTCGACGATGAGCAGCAGCAGATCCAGGCGCTCGTGCGGCGCGTCGCCCGCGAAAAAGTCGCGCCGCGAGCGAACGACATCGACCGCTCAGCGCAATATCCAGAGGACATGTTCGAGCTTCTGCGCGAGCTGGGTCTGTTCGCGCTGCCGTTTCCGCGGAGCTACGGTGGCACCGGCAGCACGCTGTCGGCGTGCGTCGTCGTGGAGGAGCTCGCGCGAGTATGCTACAACACCGCCTATCTCCTGGTCGTGCAATGGACGCCGATCGGTGCGATTCTCGCGGCTGGAACGGCGGACCAGAAGCGCCGTTATCTGCCTGACCTCGCGGCTGGACGGAAAAGAGCGTCCATCTCGGTGACCGAACCACAGAGCGGTTCCGATGTCGCCGGTATCGAGACGCGCGCACGAGCGGTCGCTGGAGGTTATCGCATCAGCGGCTCGAAAATCTGGTGCACGGGCGCGCCGTACGCGGACTTCATATTCGTGGGCGCCAAGACCGGCGACGGTGACAGCCGGGGCAGCATCAATCTCTTTATCGTCGAACGCGGGGTCGAAGGCCTCGAGATGGGCCGCAAAGAAGAGAAGATGGGTGCGCGCGGTCTGCCGTCGTGTCCGCTTTTTTTCGACGACGTCTTCGTGCCGGAAGAGAATCGGCTCGGCGAAGAAGGCAAGGGTTTCAAAGCCGTCATGGAAACCTTCAACGCTGCGCGGCCGGTGCACGGCGCGCGCGGCGTGGGACTCGCGCAAGGCGCACTCGACCACGCGCTCGACTTCGTGCGGGGTAGGCGAGCCTTCGGGCAAAGCATCGGCGAATTCCAGGGCATACGGTGGATGCTTGCCGATATGGCGATGCAGACGGAAGCGGCGCGCAGCCTCGTGTATCGCGCCGCTGCCATGGTCGACGCCGGCATAACGGGCCGTGAGCTTGCGCCGTTTGCTGCCATGGCGAAGTGCTATGCCACGGACATCGCGATGAAAGTCACGACCGATGCGGTGCAGCTTTTCGGCGCAGCGGGGATTTCGGCAGAATTTCCGATCAATCGCTACATGCGCGACGCCAAGGTGCTTCAAATCATCGAAGGCACCAACCAGATCCAGCGCAACATCATCGGGAAGAGTTTGTTGGACGGCATGGCCAGGCGCTAGCGAGCCGCCGGTGGAATGGTCAGGAGGAAGCAACCGTGGAGACAGTCGGAACCGGATTTCATTTCGAGGACTTGCCGCTCGGCCGGAAGTTCAAGACCATCGGCCGTACGATCACGGAGGTCGATATCGTCAATTACGTCAACTGCACAGTGTGGTGAGCAATAATTAGATCAATGCGAAGTTGACCAGATTTCCGGCGTAGGATAGGTGTGGCACGATGAGCGGCTGGCGGTGCTCATCAGATTTATCGTTCGGCTGTGTGGGACGCTGTGCGGCTCGTCGTTCTTACGTGCCGCCCGAGGTGCGCTCTGGTTGCCGGGAATTTGTTTCTTCGCCGACGCATCCTCGCTCGAGCTTGACGCCGGCGACGTTGAGGAACAGCTCCATCGCGAGGTGGGCTGAAGAACCCTGGCCACCGGAGCCGAACGTGAATTGCCCTGGCTTCGTACGGGCGAGACCCACAAGTTCCTTGAGCGTTTTCGCCGGCAACTGCAGACGTGCCACCATCATCGACGGAGCTTCGGCGATCTGGCTGACGTGGACGAAGTCCTTTGCCGGGTCGTAGGGCAGCTTGGCGAAAAGTCCCGGGGAGATCGTGAAGGAGTTGTCCGACAGAAGCAGGGTGTAGCCGTCAGGCGCCGCACGCGCTACCGCCTCAGTGCCGATCGTGCCGCCAGCACCAGTGCGGTTTTCGACCAGGACTTGCTGTTTGAACTGTCCGGCAAGCTCGGCCGCCATGGCGCGCGCAGCCACGTCAGTAAGCGACCCAGGCGCGAAGGGCACGATGATGCGGAGCGGCTTGCTCGGCCAAGGCGGCTGGGCCTGCGCCTGAAATGCCGTAAACAACGAAAGAAAGGTTACCGTCCAGAGTAGTCTTCGGGTCATTGGGAGCCTCCTGTTACGGGGATTTCAACGGAAGTGGTAAGTCCGGCGAGTGCGCCCTGCCATCGGCGCAACAGTTTTTTCCTGTACTGCTGATCGAGCAAGTCGCCCAAGCCCTGATCGATTCGGATTGGTGTGACCAGGTCCGGCTCGGAAGGAACCCCGGTCTCGCGTTCCCCGCGTATGGGGAAAAGTCCCGCCTCCAGTTGACGTTGCTGCCCGTCCCGTGACAGCAGATAGTCGAGGAACAGTTTTGCGGCGTTGGGGTGCGGAGCGCGGCTCGAGATAAATGCCACGCGCGAAACCGCGAGCGGTGGCGCGTTCGAGGCGGCGACCGCGAGCGACGAATTGGAGCGCACCGCGCGCAAGGCATACGAGCCGAGCACGTGGCAGCCCAAGGCGGAGCGGCCGCTTGCCACCTCCTCCACGAGCGCCGGGTTCGAACCGAATACCTTCGGCCTGCACGCGGCCAGAACCCGCATGAATGCGTCGAAATCCGCACCCCGCCGGCTCTCGTGCAGCAAGGCAAGAAAACCCAGGCCGTTACGCTCGATGTCGTAGGCTGCTAATCGGTCGCGGAACCGTTCCAGGTCACTTCCAAGTGCGGCGGTGAGTTCGGCAAGCGAGCCGGCCGGAATACGCGCATCGAAGCGCTCGCAATTAATGAGCGTCACGAGCGGCTCGACTGTTGTGGCGTAGGCCGTGTCGCGATACACGGCGCCGTCCGGTAGGGCGTGTGCTTCGGGGCTGCGGTATGGCAGTGCCGTCCCCCCCAGCACGAGCCCCATCTGCAGGTCCATGGCCGAGCTCCAGAGGACGTCGGCCTCGGGTTCCCCTGCCGCAAGTTCCGCCAGATAGCGTTCGTGCAGCGCGACGCTGATGCCGTCGCGAAACTCGATTTCGATGCCGGGGTGGCGCGCGATGAAGCCCTCGAGCAAGGCCGTGCAGTACTTTTTCTCGGCGGCCGAGTAGACGACCAGCCTGTCTTCGGCTGCTTTCCGCTTGGCGTCAACCGTGGGCATCGAACGGCTCAGTCATGGGAAGGCGCGCAGTGTTTCCGCGTCCTTGTGGGCTGCCGCCATTTTGCCGCGCATGTTGACTCCGTGACATAATAATGTCCAGCATAGTGGGACAAATTCCATTTACTGCGTTGGGCTACATTGCCGAAACAGGACGTGCACTACCATGCTGTGACCGTTGGAATTCTGTCATATCAAAAAAGCTAGCGCGTTATGTCGCCGCATGCCCGGAGCATGAACAGCCTGGAAAAGATGCTGAGTTTGCTGGATGTATTCACGCTGGCGGCGCCGGTATGGTCCACCGAAGACCTGATCCGCTATTCCGGGTGCTCGCGTTCGACCTGCTATCGCTACATCAAAGCGTTGCAGAGCGCGGGCTTCCTGACCCCGGTCGCCAACGGCTCGTACATCCTGGGGCCGCGCATCATTGAGCTTGACCGCCACATTCGCATGTGCGACCCGGTGTATACCGCCGGTGGACCACCCATGCAGCGGCTCGCGGCGCAGACCGGGCATAGCGCTCTGCTATGCATTCTTTTCAGCGACACGGTGATGTGCGTGCGCGAAGAGCTCCAGCCGGACGCGCCTCCGGAGCTGTTCAGCCGGGGACAGAAACGCCCGCTGTTCTTAGGCGCTGCCTCCAAGGTAATCCTCGCCAACCTGCCCGCCCACCAGTTGCGCCGACTATTTACCAAGCACCGCAAGAGCATCGCCACGGCCGGGCTCGGCGCTGACTGGGACAGCTTCCGGAAAACGCTGCGCCAGATCCGGCAGGACAGCTATTGCATGACCGCCGGCGAGTTCTCGCCCGGCATCGTTGGCATCGCGGCCCCGCTGTTCAATCGCGCCGGGAAGGTGCTTGGCAGCCTCGGCATCGCCATGTCCGGCTCGACTGCGGACCGTTCGGAGTTTCCGGTGCTCGCCCAAGCAGTCATGAAAGCCGCTCAGGACGCGACCGAGAGGATTAGTTCGGGCGAGCACGGCGTGGATCTACCCGCGAGAGCGGTCGGGTAGCAGGGGCGGGCTGTGGCGCAGCCCGGGGTAGAGCCGGAAACAATATTGAGCTGTAAGTGTTCATCCGTTTATTCCAGTTTTTCTCCAAGCTCACGGCAAGGGCGAACAGGTCGTGCGCGCTAGCGCCGTCGAAGTGGCCGGGGACCTGCTGCCACATGAATTCCAACATGTCCTTGACTTCGGCCGGGGGCACGGCGGGCTCCTCCGGGTGCGTCTTCTCGCGCATGGCGGGCGCGGACTTCAATCCGCGACTTCGAACTTCACTTCCCGGGCGAGTTTCACCCACCGGTCCATTTCGCTTTTCAGGTGGGCGGTCAGTTGCGCGGGCGTGCTGCCGGCCATTTCGGCGCCCATGGCCGCGAAGCGCTTTGCTGCTTCTGGGCTTTTCAGGGCTTTAACGGTGGCGGCATGGAGACGTTTGGTCGCGTTCGCCGGCATGCCGGCAGGCCCGAACAGGCCGAGCCACGCTTTCACGTCGAATCCCGGCAGGGCGGCCTCGGCCACGGTCGGCACGTCGGGCATGGACGCATTGCGCGTGCCGCCGCTGACCGCCAGTGCCCTCAGCCGCCCGGTCGAAATGAAAGAATGGGCGGTGGGTATCGTCGAGAACACGAACGCGATCTGCCCGGCAAGGAGATCGAGCATGACGGCGCCGCCGCCTTTGTAAGGAACGTGGACCGCGTCGATTTTCGCGGCGTGCTTGAACACCTCCGCGGTGAGATGGTTGTCGCTGCCGTTGCCGGCGGAGCCGTAGTTGAGCGCGCCCGGCTTGGATTTGGCCAGTGCAATGAGGTCTTTCACGGAACGGGCCGGGATCGAAGGGTGTACGACGAGCACGGTCGGTACCGTGATGACCAAGCTCACGGGCGAGAAATCCTTGTCCGCCCGGTACGGCAACTTTCTGAAGAGTATGGGCTGGGCGGCCAGGGCCGTGGTCGCAGCGACGATGGTGTAGCCATCGGGCTTGGCCTTGGCGACCAGGTCGAAGCCCGGGATCGCCGCACCGCCGGGGCGGTTTTCGACGACCACTTGTTGGCCGAGCTCTTCCGACATGCCCGGCGCGAGGATGCGTGCCGTGATGTCAGTGATGCCGCCGGGGCCATAGGGAACGATCATCCGCACCGGGCGGGTGGGGTAATCCTGCGCGGCAGCCGGCCCGGCTATGAAAGCGCAGCCCGCTAACAACGCAGATCCGAACGTGCGAAGAAATCGGCTCTTCATGGTGTCCTCGGAACGCGGCCCGGCAGCCGGGCAGTTTCTTGAAAATATATTACCGATTGGGATATATTGCAAACGGCCACGGCGCGTTTCGACCGCTCCGGCCCGCGCTTGTCACACCCCGAATCCGTTTTGAAGAGGACCCATGATCGACGAGCTGCGCGTTTACCGTATCGTGCCCGGTGGGCTCGCCGACTACCTCAAACTCTCGGGCGGGGTAGCTATCCCGTTTCGCGGCGACAAATTCGGCGAGCTGCTGGGGTTCTGGTATGCGGAGATCGGTGCGGTCAATACGGTGTACAACCTGTGGCGGCACCTGGATCTGAACACCCGCCAAGCGCTGCGCGCGGAGCTCGCGAAGAGCGAGGTATGGCGCACTCAGTACCAGGCGAGGATCCAGCCGCTGATGCAGCACCAGGTCATCCGGCTGATGACGCCAGTCATTCCGCTGGCCAAGCGGCCGGAAGGCGGAAACACCTACGAGATACGCCTCATCCGCACCAAGGCGGGCAAGGCCCCGGAGCTGGCGTCACGGCTCCAGAGCGAACTGCCCGCGGAGTTCCAGGCCGAGAACATTGGTCTGTGGACCACGTTCGCGGGAGAGGTGAACGAGGTCGTCCATATCTCGGCTTACCGCGATGTCCACGCCCGATTGAAACGATCACTGGAGGATGCGGACTGGCGACGCTTTCTGAAGGATTACGGGCCGCTGGTGGACCGCGTAGAGTCGAGTCTGATGCTCCCGGCCGACCATTCGCCCCTGAAGTGACCCGTTCCCGCGACGGCAGGGACGGACGTCAGGCAGTTTGAAACTTGCATGCGCGGATCGCCTGCCGCGCGGTCGCCCAGTTGGACGACAGGACCGGGCGCCCGAACTCCTGCCGCAATTCGTCCAGAATCTCGTGGGTCGGAAGCTGGGCGCAGGCGATGAACAGCGCATCACAGTCGGAGCTCATGGTTTCCCTCGCGAGCCTTGCCACCGCGTCGGACCGGATGCGTCCCAACTCTTCGACATTGGCGGCGTAGAAGCTGTTGAAGCGCTTCACCCGGATGCCCCCATCAGCGAGAAAGGCCTTCAGTTGCTCGTTGACCGAGTCCATGTAAGGTGTCACGAGCGCGATGTCCTTGGCCCCCGATTCCTGCAACGCTTGGACCATTGCTCGCGCTGTCGTGACCATGGGCTTGCCGGTGATTTCGGCGAGTTCGCCGGCGAGCTGGGCGTCA
>MERG01000275.1 GCA_001771985.1 Betaproteobacteria bacterium RIFCSPLOWO2_12_FULL_62_13
GAAGCGGCGTAGCGTCATGGGTGACGAGATTATAATTTATGTTTTCTTCGACGAGATTCAGTATGTGCTGTTGCGCGATTTGCCGAGCCTGTACGGGATCTCCGACGAATCCGGCCATGCGCGCCGCGCTGTTCGGCCCGGTGGATGAATCACACGAGGCGACCGGGCAGCTTGCCGAGACTGCCGTGTTCAGTCAGTGGATGCACAATACGGCCTACCTCGACTCCCTCCACTACGCTCGAACGCAAGAGATGATGACGCGTAGAGTGCGTCGCGTTGTCACGAACATTTCTGTTTCAATGCAAATTCCTCGGCGGCGCAAATCGCGCGGGCACACCCGTTTCAGCACCAAATCCGATCAATTCATTTGAGAGCTGGAAACGTGGGGAAATCGTGACGTTCTCTGAGATTCCCCACGTTTGTCGGCGAGCGTAAGTGATTGAGGGCGGGCACGTACCAACGCTTGATAATCAGGCGCAGGTGGCCGGCACGCACAAGCCGCTCTCGAATGAGACGCGGGAGTTGCGTGGAGCGGATGACCCGATGGCCTCTGTCCTGAGCTTCGTCGAAGGGGGTGAACGCGCCGAAGCGATTTTTGAGACCGCTTCTACACAATATTGCAAGCTTGACCCCAAGCACCGCTACTCCGCCTTGATACCCGCTTCTCTTACGACCTTCTCCCACTTTTCGGTCTCGGCGCGGATGAATCTGCCGAACTCCGCCGGATTCTTGCGCATGGCTTCCGCCCCCTGCGACTCGAATCTCTTCCGGATGTCGGGTTTCGCGAGAATCCCGGCAATCTCGCGATCCAGTTGCTCAATAATGCAAGCTGCGGCTGCTATCGCTTGTGAGGATCAGATATGCTGTTCGACAAGGAACGGCGCAGTCAAAGCAAGCGGTACGAATCATTATATCAAGCCCCCCTTGGTCCTGATCCTCATGGTAATGTAATGGGTGACCCGATGCTCCATGCTGGCTACACCGTGACATCGCCGCCCGCGCCTGTGCTATCGTTGCAGCCTTGTTCCCTTTTGCGAAGGAGAAACCGGCATGCTGAGGGCCGCGATCTACGGGTTGGGGCGGTGGGGCAGCCGCCTGGCCGAGTCGATACAGAGCAGCGAGAAGATCCGCTTCGTCAAAGGGATCTCCCGCAATCCGGAGAATCACCGCGAGTTTTGCGAGAAAACCGGCATTCGGATTGTTTCCTCCTATCCGAGGGTTCTGAAAGACCCGGAGATAGACGCCGTTGTGCTCGCGACGCCGCACTCGCTGCATCACAAGCAGATCGTGCAGGCGGCGAAGGCCGGCAAACACGTCTTCGTCGAAAAGCCGATCACGCTCACGCGCAAGACCGCGGAGAAAGCGGTGGAGGCGTGCCGTGCGGCGGGCATCACGCTGGGACTCGGGTTCAACCGCAGGCACGTCCCGGCGTTCGTAGAGATGATGCGCAGAATCCATGCCGGCGAGATCGGGGATGTGCTGCACATCGAGGGACAGCATTCCGGTCCCAGCGGATACCGGCTCAGACCCGGCAACTGGCGAGCTACTCGCGCCGAAGCTCCCGCGGGCGGGATGACGGGGCGCGGCATCCACACGCTCGATTCGATGATTCATATCGCCGGCTTGGTCGGTACGGTCTATGCGTTCAGCGACCGCCGCAAGCTGCCTGCGGAAATCGATATGGACGATACGACTTCGATGCTGCTGAAATTCGCAAACGGCGCCACCGGCTATCTGGGCACCGTGTTCGTGACCGGCGAACTGTGGCGCGTGCACGTCTTCGGCTCCAAGGGCTGGCTCGAGATACGGAGCGACACGGAGTTGATCGCGCAGGGGCTCGAAGGCGCGCCCGAAAAAATTACGCTTCCAGCAGTCGATAGGGAACAGGCGACCCTCGAAGCGTTCGCGGACGCCGTAGCCGCGAAGCAGCCGTTCATGGTGCCGCCGGAGCAGGCCGTGAACGGGATCGCCGTGCTGGAGGCGATCGTCGCTTCGGCCGCCAGAGGCAGGCCGGTCAAGGCCCAGTGAGGAGTGAGGAGTGAAGAGTGAGGAGTGAACGCCGTTCGCGCGAACAGGTTACGAGTCACGGGTCACGGTTCACGAGTCACGGGTCACGGTTCACGAGTCACGGGTCACGGTTCACGAGTCACGCTTTTGCTTCATGGAGCCAGCAGCGCACCCGGCGCCCGGGGGACGCGGAATCAGGCCGAGCACAGCTAATGCGGCCACTGATTTTCCAGATCCGGATTCGCCGACGATGCCCAGTGTTTCAGCACGACCGAGAATTAGATCACATGCCCGCGTGGCCATCAGTCAAGCCGTGGAATCGTTTTCCTCGCAGGTGGTCCAATTTGGAAACTGGTGTTCCGGGCCGCCCGGCCGAATTCGCCGGAGAATCGCGCAAGGGCGGTTACGATTTGTAACAATTTTCCGGAAAAGAACACATGCGTTTGCGCTACCATATTCATACCCCCGGTGTCCTCGCAGGAAGGAGGCATCATGAAAGTGCTCAACGCGACGTTGCTGGCTGCGGCTGTCTTGGCGGCGGCGATGGCGAGCACCTCCGCTTTCGCAGATGGCGGCCGCCGTCATGGCTTCAGGCAGTTTCAGCATTCCAAGCAGTTTCATCACCCAAAGCGGTTTCAACATTTTAGGCCGTTTCATCACCGTCATCGCCGTGCCCATCTTGGGATTTTCATCGGGGCGCCGCTGGCATTCGGGCCGTGGTGGTACGCTCCTCCGTCTTACCCGGCGACTGTGGTGGTCCCGGCGTCTCCGCCGGTCTACATCGAGCAGGGGCAGGCGGCGCCCGCGGCTCAGGACGCGCAGGCTTATTGGTATTACTGCCCTGACTCGAAGAGCTATTACCCGTATGTCGATCGATGTGCCGGACCGTGGCAACGCGTAGCGCCGCAGCCGCCCCCGTCACAGTAATCGGCCATTTCGACGTTTATTGGGTTGCCGCTCGAAACCACTGCTCGGGGTCACACTGACCTAAGCTTCGCCAATCCCCGCTCGAGATCGGCGACGAGATCGTCGGGGTCTTCAAGACCGATGTGCAGGCGTAGCGTCGGGCCGCCGGGATTCCACTCGGTTGCGGTGCGGTACTTCTCGATGCGGGCAACGGTGACAAGGCTCTCATAGCCGCCCCAGCTCGAACCGATGCTGAACAGTTCCAGCGCATTGACAAACGCGGCAACTGCCTGGCCGCCGACCGGATTGAGCACGAACGAAAACAGTGCAGCCGCACCGTCGAAGTCGCGCTTCCAGATCGGGTAGCCCGGGTCGCCTTGGAGCGCCGGGTAGAGCACGCGCTTCACTTCCGGCCGCGACTCGAGCCACCGCGCCACCTGCAACGCGTTTTGCATCTGCTGCTTCATGCGCACGCCAATGGTGCGAAAACCTCTGAGCGCGAGGTAGCAGTCTTCAGGGCTTACGCTGTAGCCGTAATCGGCCACCGTCTTGCGCACGGGCAGCCAGTGCTTGTCATTGGTGACGATGATGCCCATCATCACGTCGGAGTGGCCGGCGATGTACTTGGTGGCGGAATGGATCGACACGTCCACCCCGCGCTCGAACGAGCGGAAGAAATAGGGCGTGCCCCAGGTGTTGTCGGCGAGCACCGGCAGCCCGCGTGCATGCGCGGCTCGCGCAATCGCGGGAATGTCCTGCATCTCGAAAGTGAGTGAGCCCGGCGTCTCGCAGAAGATCGCCCTGGTGTCCGGTTGGAGCAGTTGCTCGATCCCGGCGCCGATCAGCGGGTCGTAGTACTGCACCGCGACGCCGTTGGGTCGTAGCTGCCGCTCGCAGAAATTGCGCGTCGGCGCGTAGACCGAATCGGAAATCAGCAGGTGATCGCCGCTTTTTGCGAAGGCGCTGATCGCGGCGGCGATGGCGGCAAGACCCGACGGCACTGCCACCGCCTGGTAGCCGCCTTCCATTTTGGCGACGGCCTCCTCGAGCGCGAAGGTGGTCGGCGTGCCGTGGCGCCCGTAGCGCACCGACTTGAAGTCGTCGCCTTCGCGCGTTTCGTATTGCTCGAGGCTCGGGAAGATCACCGTCGAAGTGCGGAAAACCGGCATATTGACCATGCCCTCGTATTTCCGGGGATCGCGGCCGGCGTGGGTGAGAAGGGTGTCTTTTTTCACTGGGCTGTCCAGGTTGTGCGCTCGAGTTTCCCAAAGCTATTTTCCGCGTCACCGAACGCCGGTGCAACATATGGACTGCGTATTGCCGGGGCGGGCCGCCTGGCAGATAATTTCGCAAAACGGCTGTATACTCTCGTCGGCTCCAACAACAGGGTGATCAGGATTTTCGCCGCAGAGGAAGGCGGCAGCGAGCCCTGCCGGAACAGCAAACGCGTACCCGGCGTCAACGGCGTCGCCGACCGGCTCCCGGACAACCTTTAACCTGCTGCAAGACGACCATGGACCATCATTTGCTGGAAATCGGCGGCGCGCGCGTCTCGCGGCGTGAAGACCTGCGTCTTGTCACGGGCGCCGGCAGGTATGCCTCGGACTGGAATCTTCCCGGGCAGCTCCACGCGCACTTCCTGCGTTCCGACCGCGCGCACGCAGGAATCGTTTCCATCGACCTCGAGCGCGCGCTCAGGCACCCGGGCGTCGTGCGCGTTTTCACCGGCGCCGATGCGGTGCGCGCCGGCTACATCAAGCCGATGACCATGCTCACGTTCAAGGGCAGGAACGGCATGCAGGTGCGGGTGCCGGAGCGGCCGGCGCTGGCGCACGGGCGCGTGCGCTGCGTCGGCGAGCCGCTGGCGCTGGTCGTTGCCGAAACCGCGTTCATCGCGCAGGACGCCGCCGAGCTCATCGAAATCGAATACGAGGAACTGCCGGTCGTCGTCGACCCCGGAGACGCGCTCGCGCCAGGCGCGCCACAGTTGCACGATGACGTGCCGGGGAATCTCCCCTTCGAGTTCGAGGCGGGGGATGCTGCGGCGGCCGAGGCAGCGTTCGCGCAAGCAACCCACGTCACGCGGCTCAAGCTCGAAGTGACGCGGGTTGCGCCCAGCCCGTTGGAGCCGCGCGCCTGCTTGGTGGCATACGACGCGCATCACGGGGGTTACACCGTGCATGTTCATGTGCAAGGCGTAAACATGATGCGCAAACAGCTTGCGGCGTACACCGGTGTGCCGGAAGAAAAATTCCGCATCATGGCGCGCGATGTGGGCGGCGCGTTCGGGCAGCGCAGCCTCGCCTATCCCGAGTACTGCGCGCAGATGCTTGCGGCCAGGGAAACCGGACGGCCGGTCAAGTGGGTTGCCTCGCGTTCGGAGGGTTTCGCGACCGATTCTCACGGCCGCGCGAATTTCGTTTACGGTGAACTCGCGCTCGACCGCGACGGAAAGTTTCTCGGCATGCGGCTTGACTGGATCGCAGACATGGGAGCCTATCTCACGCCGACCGGCCCGGTGAGCCACTTGCGCAACCCGAGCACCTGTATGACCGGCGTCTACCGTATTCCGGCGCTCTACGGGCGGTGGCGCACGGCGCTCACCAACACCAATCCGATCGCGGCCTACCGCGGCGCGGGCCGGCCCGACATCGCCTACGTCATCGAGCGGCTTGTCAGCCAAGCGGCGGCCGAGACCGGCGTGGATCCCGTGGAGCTCAGACGGCGCAACTTTATTCCCCCGGAGGCTTTTCCGTACAAGACGCCGACCGGTTCGACCTACGAAAACGCCGATCTGCCGGGTCTGCTGGAGAAGGCCCTGAAGCTCGCCGACTGGGCCGGTTTCGGTGAGCGCCGGCGGCAATCCGGGAAAATGGGCAGGCTGCGCGGCATCGGCATTTCCACGGTGATTGAAAACACCGGAGCGGGGCTTTTTCCCAAGGACACGGTCGAGATCGACGTGGCGTCGGACGGCACGGTGACGGTTTATTCCGTGTCCCATTCGCAAGGGCAGGGGCACGAGACCACCTTTGCGATGATCGTCGCGGAAACGCTGGGCATCCCGTTCGAACGCGTCATCCTGCGGCAGGGCGACGAGGACCACCCGCTCTTCGGCAACCACACCGGCGGCTCGCGTTCGACGGTGGGCGCGGGCAGCGCATGTCACCTCGCGGCGAAAAAGCTGATCGAAGAGGGCCGCGCGCTTGCCGCGCTCGAGTTGGGCGTCGAACCCTCCCAGGTCGAGTATGCTGATGGCGGATACCATACCGCTCACTCGGACCGCGCGGTTTTGCTGGGCGACCTCGCCAGGGCCAGGGCGTTTTCAGTAACGGCGGAGGGGAGCTTCGGCTCGACGTTTCCCAACGGCTGCCACATCGCCGAGGTCGAAATCGATCCCGCGACGGGCATGACCGAGATCGTTTCGTACGTCACGGTCGACGATTGCGGAAGAGTGATCAACCACACCGTGGTCGAGGGCCAGATACACGGCGGCGTGGTGCAGGGCGCGGGCCAGGTGTTCGGCGAACACGTGGTCTACGACCGCAGCACGGGGCAACTCATGACCGGCAGTTTCGCCGACTACTACATGCCGCGCGCGGGGCTGGTGCGCGAGATCAGGATGGAAGAGCATCCGACGCCGTCCAAAGTGAGCCCGCTCGGCGTCAAGGGCATGGGTGAATCAGGGTGTACAGCCTCGCTCGCAGCGTTCACCAACGCGGTGATCGACGCGCTGCGCCCGGTGGGCGTGCAGCACCTCGACATGCCGCTTACACCGGCCAAGGTGTGGCGCGCGATCAATGCGTCACAGAAGACGTAGCGCGCCCATGGAACAGGAAACGCACGCAATGATCACATGCACGCCAATCGGTGTCGTCAAGTCCCCAGTCAGTTTGATGTCGCAGGGCAACTGGGCAAACGTTGAATCGGAGATTCATCTCGATCCCCAGTACGCAGCAGGACTGCAGGGGCTCGATGGGTTTTCACACCTGATGGTCGTGTTCTACCTGCATCAGGCAACCGGTTTCGATCCGGCCAAACAGCTTTTGCGGCGTCCGCGTGGCATGGAGAGCATGCACGAAGTCGGGGTCTTCGCGCAGCGCACCAAGTATCGCCCGAATCCGATCGGCGTGTCTTCCGTTGAGCTGCGGGCGATCAAAGGCAATGTCATCGTGGTGCGTGGCCTCGATGCGCTCGATGGCACGCCGGTGCTCGATATCAAGCCCTACATGCCGGTGTTAGACTGCGTCACCGGGGCGCGCACCCCGGACTGGGTGGCGCACTTCATTGAAGGATATTTTTGATGCTCAACTTGTCGTTAGAAGTGCTCCGAAGAATGCTCTAGCGTCTCCACTGGCACTATGACATCGGTTGTCATTC
>MERG01000276.1:0-9669 GCA_001771985.1 Betaproteobacteria bacterium RIFCSPLOWO2_12_FULL_62_13
GCCGACACGGTGCAAAGCACGATCAACTACACGCTGGGAGTGAATTTCGAGAATCTGACCCTTGTGGGCACATCGAACCTCACCGGCAACGGCAACGGGGTGCACAACGCCATTACGGGCAACAGCGGCAACAACCGTCTGGACGGGCGGGCGGGCAATGACACTCTGGACGGAGGTACAGGCAACGACACCTTGATCGGGGGCGCGGGCAACGACCGGCTCACCGGGGGTGATAGCGCCGATGTGTTCGTCATTGACAAGCTGCCCGGGGTGGACACGATCCTGGACTTTGCGAGCGGCATCGATCGGATCCATCTGGAGAACGCGGTATTTGCGGCTTTTGCCAGTCCGGGAACCGTCGCTGCGCAGAGCGTGCAGGTGGGATTGCAGGATGCAATCACGGGCACGAGCGGGGATAATGCCTCTGATGGGCAGCAGGATTATCTTAAGTATGCGACGGATACGGGGAATCTGTATTACGATGGCAACGCCACGGCGGCGGGAGGCCTGCAACAGATTGCCACCCTCTACTCGGACGGCACCACCCCGGCAGTGCTGGCTTTCGACCCCGTGCAAGATCTGGTGATCGTATGACAGAATACTCCAGGCGGACTGAATAAGCATTACATATCATTACGCAGCCGGCGTAAGATTGCAGGGGGGTTAGCGATGTACATGGGGAGGCAGGCACGGTGTTGTGTCTTATTGACTGTCTTGTTCAGCTCGTCGTTGGGCGTAGCCGTCGCAAATGACGCCGAGATCGTGCAGTTGACGGGCAAGGGCGATACGAGGGAGACAGCGGACGCCGACTGGAGGCCTGCGGCAGTCAGGCAAAAACTCCTCGTTGGCTGGTTCGTGCGCACGCGCGAGATGAGCCAGATGGCGCTGCTGCTGAGAGACAGCACCCAGGTCAGGCTCAATCAACTGAGCATCCTTAACATCAAGTCGGTCGCTGTAGCGGGGCAGCCGACCCGGCTGGAACTTCCCCGGGGCCGGGCCTGGGCGCAGGCCCGGCAGCGTCCGACGGAAGTCGCCGGCAGGCCGCAGCCTACACTCGAAGTCTCAACGCCGGCCGCGACGGCAGTGATTCGCGGGACCGACTGGGAGATCGTCGTCGACAAGGACGGCACGTCCACCGTTACGGTTCTGAGCGGCGAAGTCGAGTTCTACAACGACCATGGCAGGGTGGCTGTGCGGCCCAACGAACAGGCACGCGCGGCACCCGGCAAGGCGCCGACAAAAATCCTCCTCACCAATGCCGCGGAACGCGTGCAGTGGGTGACCGCCTACCGTCCGCAGCCGCGCCGCTGGGTCAAGGATTACTCAGGTGGAATCGAGGACATCGTCAGGAGCATCGAGGCGGAAGAGTTTGCCGTTGCCTTGGAAGCGTTGAGCAAGGCGTCCAAATCGCCGCGGCGCGATTTGCGCGTCGCGCTCCTGCTCGCGGATCTCAATCTCTACCAGGGGCAGGCAGCCGATGCGATCTCGCTGCTCGAACGTCACGCCGGCCAGGGCCGGGGCGAGCCGATGGCGAGCGCACTCCTCGCACGGGCGTTCCTCATTGCGGGCCGCATTGCCGATGCCGGGCGGATTCTGGGCAATGCCGCGCAGAAGCACGCGGCGCACGTCGAGGTGCTGCTGAGCCAGGCCGAGTACTCGCGCATCCAGGGCGACGTGGACGGCACCCGGAGCGCAGCGCGCAAGGTGCTGGAGGCCGATGCGAAGAATGCCGAGGCGTGGTACGCGATCGGACGGATCGAAACCGAGCGCGAATATGCCGCTGCGGCGCGGGAAGCCTTGATGCGCGCGCTCTCGCTTCAGCCGAAGGGGCCCGGATACGCCGGGGAACTTGCAACACTCGAAACCTTTGCCAACGATTTTTCTGCGGCGCAGAAAGCCTTCGACAACGCGCTCGCGCAGCAGCCCGATGATTATGTTGCGCTCACCGGGCTGGGCGTCTTGCAGTTGAAGCGCGGCGAACCGCAGGCCGCGCTCGAATCCTTTCTGAAGGCAGGCGTGATCGAGCCGCGATATGCGCGCGCCGCGCTCTTCACCGCGGTGGCCTACTACCAGCTCGGCCACACCGCACGCGCCCTCGAAACATTCGAGAAGGCCGCAAAGCTCGACGAGAAGGACCCGCTGCCGCACCTTATGATGAGCCTCGTTCATTTCGACGCGCTGGAACTCGGGAAGGCGATCGAAACTGCGCGCGAAGCACAGACGCGCATGCCCTATCTCAAGTCGCTCAACCAGGTACTGACCGACCAGAAGGGCAATGCCAACCTGGGCAGCGCGCTTGCCGCCTTCGGCATGGAAGAGTGGTCGCAGGCGTATGCCTATGATTCCTACAGCCCGTACTGGGCCGGGAGCCACCTTTTTCTCGCTGATCGCTTTTCCGGCACGTTCAACAAGAACTCGGAGCTGTTCAAGGGATTTCTGTCCGACCCGAGCGTGTTCGGCGCTTCGAACCGCTTCAGCTCGCTCGTGCCGGTTCCCGGCCATTACGGAAGCGTCGCAGCGACCGCGAATCGCGACTATTTCACGGAGTATGGGGCGAACGCGACGCTGAACGGCTACAGCGTCGCGCTGAAGCCATTTTCGTATTTCCTGTCGTTCGACAAGACCGACGGCGATTCCGTCATCAATCGCACCGATGCCGACGGGAGAATCCGGGCGCGCGGGGAAAACTTCATCCTGGGCCTGGGCATCAAGCCGACGCACGAGCTCAGCCTCTTCGCCTTTGTCAACAGCACGAACTACGAGGGCCGCATCTCCGAGCGCGTAAGCGGGCTGACCGACGACAACTTCAGCGACGATTACTGGCGCCATGATGTGGGGCTCAATTACAAGTTCAGCCCGACGAACCACCTTTGGTTCAAGTTCGGTGAAGGTTCCGAAAAAATCCCCGTGGCCGGAGCATTCGTCTCGCAGTCCATCGCTGATCAACTCACTGCTGCAACGGGCAGCGTATTGACTTTCCTCCCGGGAGGGAGGTTGAACGCGTTCCACCCCGATCAATCACAGCGCGACGTTCAGCTCAGACACACGCTGGATGTCATACCCTCATGGCAGTTGAGCTGGGGCGTTGAATATGCCGAGGAGGGCAAACCGTTTTTCCTCGACTTCCAATTTCCGACCACCTCACCGCTTTTCCCATCGCTCAGGAGCCAACTGAGCCAGGACAATCGCATCGAGGCAAGCAGCGTGTATCTCTCGAATCGTTTCAGGATCTCCGGAAATCTCGATGCGCAGCTCGATCTCTACTACCAGGACGTGAAGACCAGCTTCGTCAGTCGGCAAACCGTGCTGCTAGGTGCAATCGACATTTCCTGTCCGCCTTCCGCTCCCCCGTCCTGCCCCCCATTGACGTTGACGGGTGAAAACGTGGACCGGGAGCTTAATCCCCGCCTTGGCATTGCGTGGCGCCCCGTGCCTGAGCACACCGTGCGGCTCGCCGCCCAGCTCTGGCGCAAGCCGCCGGGGGTGAATACGCTTGCCCCCGTCGACACCGTCGGGATTCCCGTCGATGACCGGATCGAAGCTGCGGGCGGAAGATTCAAGCGCGCGCGCATTCAGCACGAGATGCAGCTCTCGACGGCGACCTTCGCGCAATGGTTCGCGGATTACAAGGAAATCGACAACCCGAACGCCGGCGGCGCTGCCATCGTGTCCGATATTTCGCTGATCGATCTCGAGCGGTTGAGGAGCAGAAAGCGTGTTTACGCCGCGCTCCAGGACTATCTCGAGGACAAGCCGAAATTCGGCGCGGGCCGCGTAACCCAACTCGGATTGGCCGCAAATCACCTCATTGGGCGCAATTACACGGTGGCCGCACGCTACGTTTACGCCGACACGACAAATACGACCGCCGCGTTCCAGGACCGGGCGGTCCCGTTCCATCCCAGGCACTACGCCAATCTCGCCCTTACATGGCAGCCCTACTATCGCTGGATCGTGGGACCGACGGCAACGTATCGCAGCACCCGCTTCGGCGATGAGGCGAATACCGAATTGCTGACGGCGGGGTGGAGCTTCGGGCTGAACGCCTACTGGGAGAGCGAGGACAAGCGGCTGTCGGTGGCGGCGCTGATCGACCAGCTTCACTCGGACAAGAAGTCCTCCATCTACCGGCATCCGGTGATCCAGTTGCAGGGCGCCTACCGCTTCTGATGCGACCTGATCGAAGGCTGTTCGCGCGCGGAGTCCGCAACTTAATTTCGAAGCTGGCGGACCCCGTGGCGGTCAGCCTGTCGGCGGCGCTGCTGGGATGGCTCATCATCCAGACGACGGCGTGGCGCCATGTGGAGCTGAAACTCTTCGATTTCCTCGTCGTGCGCAGCGCGCCTAACCAGGTGCAGCTTCCGATCACGATCGTCGGCATCGACGAGGCGACCTTCCGCGAACTGAAGACGTCCTGGCCGCTGCCGCGGCGCCACCACGCGAAGCTGCTCGACAACCTGCGCTCGGCGGGCGCGGCGGTGGTGGGCTTCGACATCACCTTCGCCGAGGCTTCCGGCCTGGAGGACGACAATGCCTTTGCCGGGGCGATTCAGAAATTCGGAGGCGTCGTGCTCGCGTCCGACCTTTCATTCCGCGAGGACGCGGCGGTGCGCCAGTGGTATCGCATCGACCCGAACGCGCTCTTCATCATGGCGGGCGCACGCCAGGGCTACGCTTCGCTCCAGGTCGATGGTGATGCCGTCCTGCGTCGCGTGCCAATCGTCGGCGACGCGTTCTGGCGCGTGGTGCTCGACGCGTTTGACCAGGTCGCGCCCGGCGTGGTGGCATCGCTCGACGCGGCCGAGGGAACCTACATCCGCTATCTCGGCGGCCCGCATACCTTTACCTACATTCCGTACCACGACCTGCTCGACCCGGACCGGCGCCTGCCCGCGGGATGGCGCGAGTTCCTCAAGGACAACATCGTGCTCGTGGGGCGCAACCTCAACGTAATCCAGGACGTGGGTGCGGCGCAGGCGGAGATGTACCAGACGCCGTTCTTCATGAAGACCCGCGAGTTCATGCCGCGCGTGGAGGCACACGCGAACCTGATTGCGAACATGGTGACGGGCGAGGTGCTGCGCGAGGCGCCGGAGCACTGGACGATCGGCGCATGGATCGCCGCCGTTCTCGTCGCGATGCTCTTCATGCGCCGGTGGCACCCACTGCGCAACGGGATTCTCCTCGGCGCGTCACTTGCGCTTCTCGCGGGGTCCGAATACGGCGTTTTCGAGCGCATGCGCCTGTGGGTTCCGGCGGCAGGCGCCATGATGACCGCGGTGCTGATCTACGCCGCGCAGGGCATCGTCGCGTTCATCGTCGAGCAGCGCCAGCGGCGCGAGCTGAGGAACGCGTTTTCGATGTACGTCTCGCCGGCGGTGGTCGAGGAAGTGATCGCGCATCCCGAGCGGCTGAAGCTCGGCGGCGAGCGCCGCGAGATCACCATTCTCTTCACCGACCTCTCGGGATTCACCAGCATCGCCGAAAAGCTCGACCCGGAAACGGTTGCATCGATCATCAACCGCCATCTGTCCGGCATGACCGACACGATACTCGAACACTCCGGAACGCTGGACAAGTTCATCGGCGACGGCGTCATGGCGTTCTGGGGCGCGCCGATCGTGAGCGAGCGGCAGTCCGAGGACGCGGTTCTGGCGGCCGTCGCCATGCAGGAGAAGATGGTCACGATGAGCGCGGAAATCCTCGAGGAAACGGGCGCGCGGCTCGAAATGCGGATCGGCATCAACCGCGGCGAGTGCATCGTCGGCAACATGGGCGGCGACAAGCGCTTCGATTACACCGCGATGGGCGATGCGATCAATCTTGCTTCGCGGCTGGAAGGCGTGAACAAGGTCTATGGAACCCGGATTCTGGCAAGCGATGCGGTGGTCGCGGCTATGGCCAATCCGGTCCGGTTCCGGGAAGTGGACACGGTGCGCGTGAAAGGCAAGCAGGTCGGCATCACCGTCCACACGCCGTGCGACGATGAAGCGCTGATCGCGATGAGCGCGGAAGCGCTCGCGGCCTACCGCGCGGGCCGGTTCGAAGCGGCACAGAGCGCGTGGCAGGCGTTGCTCGAGCGCTATCCCGGCGATCCAGTGGCGAAGGTGTTCCTGTCGCGAATTGCCAGGTTCCAGGCAAGTGGCTTTCCGGCGGAGTGGGACGGCGTGATGACACTCGAGGAAAAGTGATCTCCGGCGCTCACGTCCCCTCCTTCGCAAGGAGATGGGATTCCCGATCCCCGATTAAGACACTCGAGGACAGGCTACTCGGGAATGACACAGCCTTGTCATGCCCGTGCAGACGGGCATCCAATTGCTGACACAGCCTTGTCATGCCCGCATCCATTGTCATGCCCGCGTCCATTGTCATTCCCGCGCAGGCGGGAATCTAATCTGGGCAATGCTGAAATTGGATTCCCGACTACTCGGGAATGACAGAGGGTTGACACTCGAGGACAGGCTACTCGGGAATGACACAGCCTTGTTATGCCCGTGCAGACGGGCATCCAATTGCTGATGCACTAAATTGGATTCCCGACTACTCGGGAATGACAAGAGAAGTGTCCTCGGGAATGACAAGAGAAGTATTCTCGGGAATGACAGAGGGTTGACACTCGAGGCTACTCGGGAATGCCGGGACAACGATGCCTATATCGTTGATACCGCCGGAGAAATTGTGAATGCCGGCAGCGGGTGGACCGACGGGGCAGTGCGGGGGGCTACCACACCTACACCCAGGGCGCGGCCACGCTGCTCATCGCCGGGGACATTGACCTGGCCACGCCCCTGTAGACGCTGACTCCGTAGAACGCATTAAAAAAAGTTACAAACCACAGCTTTTTTTGCTACACTGCGGGCGTGGAGTGACACGGGGGTGTGATCGTGCGACCGGTGACGCTCACCCTGGAGCATCCTACCGCAACTCGCGAGCGGCTGCTGGAACTGGCTGAGCAGGTGCGGGGCGCCCGGGTGGGTATCAAGATTGCTGCGCTGCTGCTGCTGCTTGACGGACAGCGAGCCGCGCAAATCAGGGAGACGCTGGGGCTCACGCGCATGAGCCTCGGGCGCTGGATCCACGGCGTCAACGCGGAAGGCATCGAGCACTTGCTGCCCAAGGCCCGGCCGGGGCGGCCCACGGCGCTGAGCCTTCGGGTTCGCCGGCAAGTTGCGGCGCACTTGCAGCGATCGCCGCGGGACTTCGGTTTGAATCGCGATGACTGGGACGGGCCCACGCTGGTGGCGCACCTCAAGCGGCAGTTCGGCATCTCACTCAAGGTGCGGCAGGCGCAGAACTGGATGCACCGGCTCGGTTACCGGCTGGAGCGTGCCGGCCATCCTGCCGAAGCCGGGCGGACCGCATCCGACTCTGCAAAGTCTGCTGCTTCCGCGACATGAAGGTAGAATGCGCTTTCCCGGTCCGAGGTGACGGGAGCCACACCACCCCGCCTCCTCCGGAGGCACCCCTCCTCGCGAGAGGAGGGGAGACGCAACACCGCACCTCCCCGCCTTGGCAAGGAGGGGTGGCGCGCAGCGCCGGGGTGGTTACGGCTCGATAACTCACAACAAATGAAAATACGCTGATCCCCATGGCAACCGCCCGCACCTCCGCACAAATCACGCTCGCCGTGTGGAAAGCGCTCTTCCTGCGCGAGGCCGTCAACCGCCTGTCGAGGGAGAGGCTGTCGTGGCTCTGGGTGCTGTTGGAGCCCATGATCCACATCGTCTTCCTGATGTTCCTCTTCGAGGTCGTTCGCATCCGCGTGATCGGCGGCATCAACACCGTTGTGTGGGTCATGGTCGGGATGCTTGCCTTTTTCATGTTCCGGCGGCCGGGCCTTCAGGCGATGAACGCCGTGGGCACCAACCAGCCGCTTTTCGGCTACCGCCAGGTGAAACCCGTGGATCCCGTGCTGGTGCGCGCCGGCCTCGAAGGCTTCCTGATGCTCGTGATCACCGTCATTCTCCTGCTCGGCGCCGGGATGTACGGCTACGCCGTTGTTCCGGCCGATCCTATGTCGGTGATGGTGGCGCTGCTCGGGTTGTGGCTGGTCGGTGTGGGCTTCGGGCTGGCTGGGTCGGTGGCGGTCGAACTGGTGCCGGAATTGGGCTGGATCATCAGCATGGCGGTGCAACCCCTGTATTTTTTCTCCGGGGTGATCTTCCCCATCGCGGCAGTCCCACAGCCCTATCGCGACTGGCTTCTTATCAATCCCCTGGTGCATGGACTGGAGGTCGCCCGGCTGGGTTTTGCGCCCCACTACCAGGCGTTGCCCGATACGAGCATCGCCTACCTTTACGGATGGGCGCTGGTCGGCATCTTTTCCGGGCTGGCGCTCCATATTCGGTTTGCACGGAAGCTCGCTGCGCGATGATCACCGTCAACGACGTGTACAAACGTTATCAGACTGACCACGGGCCGGGCCCCTGGGTCCTGAAGGGGATCTCGCTGACCATTCCGCCCAATGTCAACGTGGGAATCATCGGACGCAACGGCGCGGGCAAATCGACCCTGCTGCGTCTTATCGGCGGCATCGACCAGCCGAACCGCGGGCGCATCGAGCGCCACTGCCGCATGTCCTGGCCCATGGGGCGCGCGGGCGGCCTGCCGGGCTCGCTCACGGGGCGGCAGAACGCCAAGTTCGTCTGCCGCATCCATGGTCACGAGGACGACATTCCCGACCGGCTCGCGTTCATCCAGGACTTCGCCGAGCTGGGGGAGGCCTTCGACGAGCCCATCAACACTTACTCATCCGGCATGCGGGCGCGCCTGCAGTTCGCGATCTCGCTTGCCTTCGATTTCGACGTCTACATCGCGGATGAGTCGATCAGCGCCGGGGACTTCGCCTTTCGCAGGAAAGCGAAGCTCGCCTTCAACAAGCTCGCCGATCGCGCGAGCCTCATCATGGTCTCGCACGGCGGCATGCTGCGGGAATTCTGCAAGGCGGGCGTGTGGATTACGGACGGCCGGGCCCACTGGTTCGACGATATCGGAGACGCCCTCCGCGCATACGAGGAAAGCGTGCCCGAATGATTGACCGAATTGCACCCACGCTGCGCCGCCGCGGCACCTTCGTCGCCGCCATTTTTGCTTCGTTGTGCGCGGCGATCTACTGGGGACTCATCGCCTCGGACCGCTATGTATCCGAAGCCCATATCATCATCCAGCGCACGGATCTCAGCAATGGCCAGAGCACGGATCTCGGGGGGCTTATCGGAACCGTCACTTCGAGCAGCCAGCCCGATCAACTTCTCCTGCGCGAGCATCTGCTCTCGGTGGACATGCTCCTTAAGGTCGATGCGAAGCTCGATCTGCGCGCGCACTACAGCGATTCGAGCCGCGACCTGATTTCGCGCATGTGGTTCGAGGACGCGGCGCTCGAATGGTTCCACCGCCATTATCTGTCGCGGGTGAGCGTCGAATTCGACAGTGTTGCCGGCACGCTGGCGATCAGCGCGCAGGCCTACGATCCGAAAACGGCCCAAATCATCGCCGCCATGCTGGTCGCGGAAGGCGAGCGCTTCATGAACGCGCTCGCCCACAACCTCGCCCGCGAGCAGGTCGCCTTTCTCGAAAAACAGGTCACGGACATGAGCGGACGCGTGATGCAGGCGCGCCAGACCGTGGTGGACTTCCAGAACCGCGAGGGACTCGTCTCTCCGCAGAATA
>MERG01000276.1:9745-10090 GCA_001771985.1 Betaproteobacteria bacterium RIFCSPLOWO2_12_FULL_62_13
GCGCCCAACGACAAGGCGCTCAATCGCACCGTCGAGGAATACCAGCGCCTTCAGATGAACGCCGAGTTCGCGCTCGACATCTACCGCACGGCGCTCGTTGCGCTGGAGAAGGGACGCGTCGAGGCCACCCGCACGCTCAAGAAAGTCTCCGTGCTGCAAAGCCCCTTCGAGCCCCAGTACCCGGTCGAACCGCGCCGGGTGTACAACACCATCGTTTTCATACTGGCTGCGCTGTTGATCGCCGGCATGTCGCACATGCTCGCCACCATCGTCCGCGACCATCAGGACTGACCCATGACACGCTCCAACCACCCCGTCGGCTTCGCCGCCACCCCTCCTCACGGC
>MERG01000276.1:10101-11902 GCA_001771985.1 Betaproteobacteria bacterium RIFCSPLOWO2_12_FULL_62_13
AGTTCAGCGCGTCTTCACGCTCCTCGCCGCGATCTTCGCACTAATATCACTCACCTCGGGCGCACACGCAGCCAACATCGACTTCCTCGGCATCGGCCAGACGCCCAACAGCACGACCCAGACCCCGACGACAACTTCACCCTACGGCCAGCCCGCCTCGGGCGCAGCCACGACCCCCGTGCCCGGCACGCCGGTCGCCCCGGTGTCACCGCTTTTCCCGACGCCCGCGCTTTCAGCGCCCGCAACAACTCCCGCAACGCTCGCTGCCCCCGCGCCCGAAATCCGCACCCAGCCGCCGCAATTCTTCGACTACTCGGCGAATCTCAAGAGTGACGTCTTCGGCGCCAACCTTTTCACCGGCGCCTTCGCCCGCCAGGGCGCCACCCAGTTCAACCCGGACTACGCTGTCGCCGTGGGCGACAACATCCAGGTACGTTTGTGGGGCGCCTTTCAATACGAGGCTTTGCTCCCCGTCGATCCCAAGGGCAACATCTTCCTGCCGCACGTCGGCCCGGTGCAGGTGCTGGGCGTGCGCAACCAGGACTTGCAGCGCGTGGTGGAATCCGCGGCGAAGAAGGTCTTCCGCGCCAACGTGTTCAGCTACGCGAGCCTCGCCGCGGCGCAGCCGGTGCGCATTTTCGTCGGCGGCTTCGTCCACCGCCCCGGCCTCTACAGCGGCACCAGCATGGATAGCCTCCTGCACTTTCTCGACCAGGCGGGCGGCATCGATCCCGAGCGCGGCTCCTTCCTCGAAGTGCAGGTCAAGCGCGGCAGCGAAGTCCGCGCCACCGTGAATCTCTACGACTTTCTGCTCCAGGGCCGCATGCCGGTCATCCAGCTCGCCGACGGCGACGTGATCTTCATCACCCCGCGTCAGAACACCGTCAGGGTGAGCGGGCTTGCCGAGAACGCCAGGCGCTTCGAGTTCAGCGCGGCGGCCGCCCGCAGCGTCGCCGACCTCGTCAAGGTCGCCAAGCCCTTCGCGCAGGCCACCCACGTGCGGGTGGTGCGCAACACCGGCACGATCAAGAACGTCGAATATTACCCGCTGGAAGAAGCCGCGCGCGTGAGCCTCCAGAACGGCGACGAGCTGGAATTCACCGCCGACAGGAGGCCCGGCACCATCACCGTGCGGGTGGAAGGCGAGCACCAGAGCGCCCAGGAATACGTGCTGCCCTATGGGGCGCGGCTCACCGACGTCATAAAGCAGATCGAGACCTCCGAGCGCTCCGACGCGCCGAGCCTCCAGCTCTTCCGCCAGAGCGTGAGAGCGCGGCAGAAGCTCATGCTGCAAGCCGCGCTGAAGAGCCTGGAATCCGCCGTGCTCACCGCGCGCTCGGGAACCAGCGATGAAGCGCGGCTGCGCAAGGAAGAAGCCGAGCTCATCCTACAGTGGGTGGAGCGCGCGAGAAAGATCGAGCCCGTGGGGCAGGTATTCATCGCCCAGGCTGCCGGCCGCGACGGGCTGCTGCTCGAAAACGGCGACATCCTGCGCATTCCCACAAAGGACGGCCTGGTGCTGGTGAGCGGCGAAGTGCTCTTCCCCAACGCCGTCGCCTACGATCCCGTGCTCAGTCTCGATGACTACATCAAGCGCGCCGGCGGCTATGCCCAGAACGCCGACTCCGCGCGCATCATCATCGCCCACCGCGACGGCAGCTTCGACGAACGTGCCGGCGAGCGGGGCTTTTTCGACGTTGACAACGGCCGGAACGTGGTGCGCTCAGGAGACGAAATCCTGGTGCTGCCCAAGATCGACGTGAAATCGCGCCAGATCACCAAGGACATCACGCAGATCCTG
>MERG01000277.1 GCA_001771985.1 Betaproteobacteria bacterium RIFCSPLOWO2_12_FULL_62_13
CGTGAGAGGGAGAGCGCGGGAAAGCGGGAGCGCGAAAGGCCGAGAACCGCGATGGACAAACGCCACAACAAGCTCGATGTGCGGCAGTTATCGATGGGCTATCCAAATCGATGAATCACCTCACCGCCGGCCACCCTGGCGAAGAGAGGTTTGGCTTTATATGTTCATTGATCCCTGCTCAGCACACCCGCCACCACGGCGCGGCGAGCACGCGTTTCGTGATCGGGAAAGTCTCCGTGCCGCCATATAGGAGCAGCGCACCGTCGGCGAGGTCAGCATATTCGTCGAGGAACGCCTCGAGTCCCCTGGCGTCGGCCGGCCTGACTCGGGCTGCGGCCTTCACTTCGATGGGCAGCAGGCGCTGCGGGGTTTCGATGACGAAGTCCACTTCCTGCCCGACAGCCGTGCGCCAGTAGAGGATCTCCGGGCGGCGTGCCTGCACGTCGCGCCAGGCAAGCAAGTCCGCCAGCACCAGGTTTTCGAGATGCGGTCCGCGCGGCTCGGCTTCTCCGGCGAGGTGGAGCGCCAGCGCGGTATCGCTCCAGTAAAGCTTCGGCGCCTTGATGAGGCGCCGGGTGCGGTTCACCGAATAGGCCGGCAGCCGGATCGCCTGATAGCTCGCCTCCATGAGATTCATGAACCGGTGGACCTGCACCTGGCTGATCCCCACGTCGCGGCCCAGTTCCGTCTGATTGAGGAGGTTTCCGATGCGCAAGCAGGCCGCGCGCATCAGGCGCCGGAAATCGGCGAGGTTCTCGACCGCCTTGAGCGCCTGCAGGTCCCGCTCGAGATAGGTCTGGACATAGCCCGAGAACCAGAGGGAACGCGCCTCCTCGTCAGCAAGCTCGCGGGAGGGGACGGGAAACCCGCCGAGGCGCGCCGCCGCGCGCCAGTCCTCGCGCGGTCCGGCATGCGCGGCGAGCGCATCGCGCCACCTGGCGAAGCGCGCAGCAAGGAGTTCGCCCCAGGCGCCCGTGCGCCCGAAGCCCAGACGCTCGCGGCGTGTGAACGGCCAGAGCGTCACATACACTGCGCGCCCGGCGAGCGTCTCGCCGATGCGCTGCAGCATGAGGAGGTTCGCCGAACCGGTGAGCACAAATCGCCCCGGTTTGCGTGAGCGGTCCTCGTCCACCGCGCGCTTGACGGCGATAAGCAGATCGCGCGCGCGTTGCACCTCATCGAGCACGAGGGCCGGCGCGCGCGCAACCACGGCTTCCGGGTCCGCTTCGGCCTGCACCCGCAGGTCGAAGTCGTCGAACGTAAGGTAGGGGCGCTTCGCCAGCATCGGCAACGAGCGCACCAGCGTCGTCTTGCCCGTCTGGCGGGCCCCGAGCAGGACGACGACCGGCGCGTGGCGCTCGGCGCGTGTCACGGCTGCCGCGGCGGCCCGGGGGAGCACGGTGGTGGAGGTTGTCGTTTCCATGTAAGTATGATAATCATACTTCACAGGAATGTCCGCGCGCGCCGGCGGCAGAACGCCCTACTGAGCGTCGCAAATTGGCTGACTCCGCTCAGCCCCTTCCGGCCCGAAGCGAGACGCTCCGGGCGTTCGCCGGCACGGACGCGCGCAGGCGCGTTCGAGAAATCCCGGCTCACCCCCCGGCCCTCTCCCGGAGGGCGAGGGGGGATTTGTGGTGGAAATGAGTTGTCACCCATTTCCACGAAACTCCGTAGACGCGCAGAACGGGGAAACGGGCTCTCGAAATCCGCGCGGCGTCACGCGCGCGAGCGGCGGATGAAATCGAGTGTCGCCTGCGCGCAGCGGTCCGGGGCCGTGGCGGCGATGTGGTAGGAGTTCCCCGGCAGCGCGAGAAGTTTGGAGCGCGGAATTTTGCTCTGCCACTCGCGTACTTTCGCGACGGGGTATAGCGGATTGTTTTCGGTTGTAATGACAAGCGTGGGGCATCTGATATTCGGCAGGTCGGATGTGATGTCAACGCTCGGCACGGCGGACATGAAGCCGAGCTGCGTGGAAAGCGGCGTGCGGCCCATGAGCTTCACCCACCATTCGACGCCTTCCGGCGGAAAGTCCTCTCCCAGGCGGCTTGCCATGGTCGAGCGCGCCCAGCTTTCCATGCCGTGCTTCTCCAGGTAGTCGCGCCACGAGAGATAGCGCGCCGCCGAATCCTGCGCCTTGACCGGCGGGCCCATCACGGTGAGTGTGGTCACGCGCGCGGGATAGCGCGCGGCAAGATGCAGCCCCATGGTGCCGCCGACCTTGGCACCGACGAGATGGAATCGTCCGACCCCGAGCTGATCCATCAAGGCGATGTAGTCGTCGACGATGCGGTCGGCCGACCACGGATAATCGCGCGGCATCGGCGTCGAACGGCCGAAGCCGCGCATGTCGGGGCGCACCACGCGCAGCTCGCGCGCAAGATGCGGCACCCAGCCATACCATACGGCGCCGCTTTCGCCGTTGCCGTGAAGCAGCAGCACCGTTTCATGCGCGAGCCACGGATCGGCGAAATCGTCGATCTCGTAATGCATGTCCAGATCGGGGGTGATTTTCGTGGTGGGCATGTTTATTGATCCTGGCCTAACGCAGTGACACTTGACTGTCGTCCCCGCGAAGGCGGGGACCCATACTGGGCAACCACGTAGTCTGATGCGCCGAATGGATTCCCGTCTTCACGGGAATGACATTGTCCCGTTGTTGTTGTCATCCAATTACGCAAGGCTTGTCGGAACTGGTGGCGAGGAAGAATGTGTCTGACTTCGCCGCTCGCAGGTCACTGGCCACCGGTCACTGGTCACTTATCGAGACGATACTTCGCGAGTTTCTCAGGATCGAGGTCAAGACCGATGCCCGGGCCTTCCGGCACGATCAGCATCCCGTCCTTGATCACGAGATCCCGATCGGCGACATGATCTTTCGCGTCGAGGAAACTCGAGAACTCGTGCGCGTGCGGCGTCTGGTAGGTGCAGGCGAAGTGCGCCGCGGCGGCGCTTCCGATCTGCATGTCGGCCTGCGTGCCGTTGTGCACCGGGGTGTAATAGGCCTTCGCCAGCGCGAGAATCTGCCGCGACTGGGTATATCCGGTGCGCGCGCACTTGATCACGACGGAACGGATGCCGCCTAGCTTGAGTTCGTGCAGCACGTCATCGGGTGTCATGCAGGAGTCGTCGCCGGAGATCGGCACGCGCATGCGCTCCGCGGCGAAGCGCTTGCCCGCGCCGTCCCGCGCCGGGATTGGCTCTTCGATGAGCGCAATGTTCAATTCCTCGAAATCAGGCGCCGCCTCCAGCAGACCCTGCGCGCTGTAGCCCTGGTTGCAGTCGATCGCGATCTCCGCGTCGTCTCCCACGAGCTTGCGCAGCGCCCGCAACACCTCGATGTCCTTCTTGCGGTCCACCCCGCACTTCACCTTGAGCGCGCGGAAGCCGTGCCGGTCCATCATCTGCTCGGCCTCCGCGAGCATTTCCTCGATCGTGCCGAGCCGCAGGCGCCAGTTTACCGGGAGCGGCTTCACGGCGCCGCCCAGGAGTTGCGCGCACGAGACGCCGAGCGCCTTCGCCTGCGCATCGTAAAGCGCCATGTCGAGCGCCGCCTTCGCGGTCGGGTTCCAGGCGATCGCGTCGAACGCCGACCACACGCTTCCCAGATCGAACGCATTGATGCCGGCAAGCGCCTTGCCGAAGTGGTCGGTGATGATCGTAACCAGCGACTTCTGCGTCTCGCCATAAATGGTCGGACGCGGTGGGGCATCGGCGATGCCCTGCGTGCCCTCCGAAAGCGTGACGACGACAATGACGTTGTCGATGGCGCCGATCTCGCCGCGCGCCCACTTGATGGGGCGCAGCATCGGTATCGCCACCGGGATTGCTTCGATTTGGCGGATTGCCAGATCGCGATACCGCGCGTATGCGGTCAGGTCTTTATTCATGTTTCAGTCCGCAAGAGTTAAAGGCACCAACAGCAATTTGAAACCGCCGATGGACGCCGATAACATCAATACCAAAGAGGTGGTTAGCAGGAGATTTCATCTGCGTTTATCGGCGTTTATCTGCGGCTAAATCTGTTTTGGGGGATTTTGAGGTAGGTCCTGATCTTGTAAATCCTGTTAATCCTGTCTATTCGTGGTTCTCGCCCGCGCTAGAGCGCGACGCCGAGATCGCGGATGAGCTTGCCCCACTTGGCGCTGCCGGCACGAATCGACTCGGCGAGCTCACCCGGGGTGCCGCCGACGGGCTCGGCGCCGTCCGCTGCCAGACTCGCCTTCACTTCGGGAAGCTGAAGAATGCGGTTCACCTCCCGGTTGATCTTCATCACCATGGCCTGGGGCGTCTTCGCCGGGGCGAGCACGGCAAACCAGCCTTCCGCCTCGTAGCCCGCCAGGCCGGATTCGGCGACGGTCGGCAGGTCCGGCAGCAACCCAGAGCGCCTGGCGGTGGAAACCACGAGCGCGCGCAGCCTGCCGTTCTTCACCTGCGGCAGCGCGGGCGGGAACGGCGCGAACATGACCTCGACGTGCCCGCCCAGGAGATCGGTCACGGCCGGCGCAGCACCCTTGTAGGGCACATGCGTGACGTTGATCTTTGCGGTTGCGTTGAACAATTCCCCGAACAGGTGGTTCCAGGTGCCGCTGCCCGATGAGGCATAGTTGAGCTTGCCGCGGCTCGACCTCGCAAGCGACACCAGTTCCTTGACGCTTTTCACCGGCAACGAGGGGTGAACCACCAGCAGCCCGGGCGGCGTGGATACCAGAACGACCGGCGCCAGATCGCGCTGCGGATCGTAGCCGAGCTTTTTGTAAAGGCTGTTGGCCACCAGCACGCTGCCGAAGGTGCCCATTACGATCGTGTAGCCGTCCGCCGCCGCCCTGACGCCGAGCTCAACGCCCACGGTGCCCCCTGCGCCGGGCCGATTATCGATGACCACCTGCTGGCCCCAGGATTCGGTGAGCTTCTGCCCGATCAGCCGGCCCAGCACGTCGGTGTTGCCCCCGGGTGTGAACGGGATGATGAAGCGGATCGATCTGGTGGGGTAGTTCTGCGCTGTCGCGCCCGCCGCAGCGAGGAGCGTCAGCAGCATACCCGCCATCACGCGATATGTTACTTTCATCCTTCCTCCTTTCGCCCTGTGCCTTGCGCCTGCCTCCTCATGCCTCACGCCCTCGCGCCCTGCCGCTCTCACGGCTTCAATAACTCGTTGGCCAGGTGCGCATGAGATGCTCGCCCACGCCGTGGGTAAGCCGCATGCGGTGGACCTGAAGCATGCGGATCAGCCACTCGCGCGTGTCGCGCGGGTCGATCACGTCCTGCGCGGTGTAGATCGCGGCCATGTCGTAGGCCGAGGTGCCCTTCGACATCTTCGCCACCGCCTCCTGGTATTTTTCGGGTTCTTTTTCGGGATCGACGCCAAAGACGACGCGCGCGCCGAAG
The DNA here is from genome assembly GCA_001771985.1 of Betaproteobacteria bacterium RIFCSPLOWO2_12_FULL_62_13. Taxonomy (GTDB): domain Bacteria; phylum Pseudomonadota; class Gammaproteobacteria; order Burkholderiales; family SG8-41; genus DSOT01. Next base: position 5,386 of record MERG01000277.1, read on the forward strand.
TCGGGCCTCATGAAGCTCACGTCGGCCGTCACCCAGCATGCCACTTCGTCGGCGTTGCCGCCCGCACCCATGTTGGACACCGCAAGCCCGTAGCTCTTGCGCATGACCACCGAGAGCTTGGGCACGGTGACGAGCGTCATCGCGTTCAACCAGTTCATCACCTTGCCGGTGACGCCCCTCTGTTCGCCTTCCACGCCGATCAGAAAACCGGGCTGGTCGACGAGCAGCACGATCGGGATATTGAACGAATCGCACAGCACGAAAAAGCTCTGCACCTTCTGGCACTCGTCCGCGCCGATTGCGCCCCCGCGGTGCAGCGGGTTGTTGGCGACGATGCCGACCGAATTGCCGTCAAGCCTCGCCAGCGCGGTGACGATCGCCCTGCCGTAGCGCGCCTTCAATTCAAACATCGAATCGCGGTCCACGATGCAGCGCACGATCTTCTTCACGTCGTAGACCTGGTTGGCCGACTCCGGCAGGAAAGAAAGGATCTTGTCCATGTCCGCGCCGCAGCCCTCCGGCACCGGGTGCCCGGGCGGCGGCTCCATGCAGTTGCTCGGCAGATACGACAGAAACTGCTTGATCGCGTCGATCGCCTGCTCGTCGGTATCGACCACTTGATCGGCGATGCCGCTCACCTCCGAGTGCACGCGCCAGCCGCCGAGTTCCTCGGCGTCAACCTTCTTCCCGATCGCCATGGAAATGAGCCGGGGGCTGGAGACCGCCATGATGCCGCCCTTGCGCATCACGCAGAAATCCGACATCGACGCGTACCACGCCGAGGAGCCGAAGCAGTAGCCGAGCACGCCGGCGGCCCACGGCGACTCGCGCAGGCGCTGGTACTCGACCGGGTCGTCCTTGGAGCCGATCGAGGCGGCGCCCATCACATCGGGCATGCGCGCGCCGGTCGATTCGCCGAGAAACACCATCGGAATGCCGCGCTTCTTCGCCACCCCCTTCATGTGCTTCAACTTCTTGATGTTGATCGCAGCGCTCGAGGCGCCCTTCACCGTGAAATCGTTGGAGATCACCGCCGCCTCACGGCCGGCGATGCGGCCAAAGCCCGCCACCTTGCCATCGGCGGGCGTCGTTTCCTTGTCCTCGGGCCGGTTGGAGACGGCGAACCCGCCCGACTCGATGAACGAACCGGGATCGAACAGCCGGTCGACGCGCTCGCGCGCGTTGAGCACGCCCTGGGCCTTGCGCTGCGCGAGCTTCTCCGGCCCGCCCATCGCGAGCGCTTTCTGCTTGCGTGTTTCGAGCTCGTTCAGCAAGTGTTCAAATGGCACGTCGTTCCTCCACTATTGTTTGATCCGCCCGGCCCGCTTCCCGGCGAAACTCCTTTTCCACCCACTGCGTGGTTACGCGGCTATTTCTGAAATCAGGGTGCGCGAGCACCGCCCGATGGAAAGGAAGCGTCGAATGCACTCCTGCAAGCTTGAAAGTGCCGAGCGCGTCCGCCATCCGGGATATCGCCATGCCGCGATCCGGCCCGTGCGCAATGACCTTGGCGAGCATGGAATCGTAGAATGGCGGGACGGCGTAGCCGGGATAACAATGAGTGTCCACGCGAATGCCGTTTCCCGACGGCGGTTCCCACTCGGTGATCGTTCCCGGCGATGGCATGAAGTCCTGTTCAGGGATTTCGGCATTGATACGGCACTCGATCGCATGCCCTTCCGATTCTACTTCATCCTGGGAAATCGAAAGGGGCGCGCCGCCGGCAATCCGGATCTGCTCCGCCACGAGATCGATGCCCGTAACCATCTCGGTCACGGGATGTTCCACCTGGATGCGGGTGTTCATTTCAAGAAAATAGAACTCCATGGAATCGAGGTCCAGCACGAACTCCACGGTTCCTGCGTTCACATAGTTGACATGCCTCGCCAGGCGAAGGGCCGCGTCTGTCATTCGTGCGCGGAGCGAAGGATCGACGACGGGAGAAGGCGACTCCTCAATCAGCTTCTGGTGCCGGCGCTGTATTGAACAATCCCTTTCGCCGAGATGGATGATTTTTCCGTGTGCGTCAGCCAACACCTGAACTTCGACGTGCCTCGCCCGCTCGATATAGCGTTCCATGTAGAGCGTCGCGTCATCGAAGGCAGCCCGGGCTTCCGCGCTTGCGCCGGTAAACGCGGCGTCGATCTCATCCGCAGCCCGGACAATTCGCATCCCGCGGCCGCCGCCGCCCGCGCTTGCCTTGAGGAGGAACGGGTAACCGATCCGGCCTTCAAGCCGGCGGACCTCGTCGGAAGTATCCACGTGCCCGGTTCCCGGGACCACGGGTACGTTCAGTTTCCCGGCGGTGCGGCGTGCCGTCAGTTTGTCGCCCATTGCAGAAATCGCGCTCGCCGGCGGCCCGACAAATACCAGACCGTGCTTCGCGCAGAGGCCCTGGAACCTGGCGTTCTCCGCAAGAAAACCATACCCGGGATGAACGGCTTGACAGCCCGTGCCTGTGGCGGCGGCAACGATCGCTTCCATGTTCAGATAGCTTTGCGCAGCCAGCGCCGGCCCTATACAAACGGTCCGGTCGGCCATTCGAGCGGCCAATGCATGGCGGTCGGCATCCGATACGGCTGCGACGGTCTCGATCCCCAGTTTGCGGCATGCCGCGACAATGCGGACCGCGATCTCGCCCCGGTTCGCGATAAACAGGCGCTTGATCGGACGCTCTTTTGCCTGGCTTGCTGGCGGTCTCAGGTATTGCCCTTTCGAATCAGAATCAGCGGCTGCCCGTATTCAACCAGCGCTGCGTTTTCAACCAGGATCCTTTCTATCGTTCCCGCCGTTCCAGCCCTCACGGAATTGAAAAGTTTCATCACTTCCACCAGGCATACCGTATCGTCGGGCTGCACCTTGTCGCCCACCTCCACAAATGGCCTCGCCCCGGGGGTTGGCGCCCGATAAAAGGTGCCCAGCATCGGCGCGGTTACCGCGAGAACGCCCGCCGGGATTGTTACCTCTTGACCTGGTTCCCGGCGGGCGGGCGCAGCCGGTGCAGCGGGTTCTTCATCGACGGTATCGGCGGCTTGGGGCGAAGCTTGCGTGTGGGCCGGTTTTTCAGGGTCCGGCGAATCGCCGTGTTTGCGCAGACGAACCTTCAAATCACCGAACTCGAGATACACTTCCTCGCAGTCGGATTCATCGAGAATTTCCAATATCTTCCGAACGTCCTCGTGGGTCAGCGTCATGTGCCGCTTGCCGCCATATGCCGATTCATGGTTAGGCCGATCTGAACTTGCATTCCGATTTCCCCAATCAATGGGTGGAACTGACGTCGATCCGGATCTCGCCGCTCTCAAGGTGCATGTGGCGATAGTCGCGGCGCCGCACGAGTTCGCGTACCAGACGCACCAGTGGCTTTTCGAAGCTGTATTCGGTGCGTGTCGGTCCCGCCGCAAGCATATCGTCCACCTGCGAACCGGCGTACATGTAGCGCAACAATCGTTCCTCGTCAGTCGCATGCGGATACCTGCGTCGCAGCCCGGGGACACCCGCCTCTCTTGGTGGCGGCGCCAGCGCGATCTTCGGCGACCCGCCGCCGACAATGCGATCGAGCACATCCGGATCGACCGGTGCGAGGAGCTTTCCGTAGTAGCCCAGCGCGTATTTTTTCACTTCGTCAGGCACGGTGCGATAACGCTCGCCCTGCACGACGTTGAGTACTGCCTGTGTTCCAACCAACTGCGAGAACGGCGTCACCATCACCGGCCAACCCAGTTCCGCGCGGACCCGCGCGCATTCGGCCAGGACCTCCTGCAATTTATACCCCAGCCCCGCCTGTTCGAGCTGTGCGCGCATATTGGAGAGCATGCCGCCGGGGATCTGGTGCTGGTAGTGGAAGGCATCGTATTCGGCCGGAGCGCCGAGCGGCATGCCTTCTTGCCGCGCCACCGCGTGGAAGTGCATGCTGATATCGCCAATCAGCGCGTCGTCGAGGTTGACCGCGTAGCCTTCCGCACGCAGATTGCGCGCAACGGTCTGGACCGCGGGCTGCGCCGCGCCGTTGGCGAGCGGCGCGATGCACGTGTGCAACTGGTCCGCTCCGAGGCGGGCGGCCTCCAGGTACAGAAGCGGCGCGAGGCCGGTAAGCGCGTGACTGTGGACTTCGAGGGGAATCGTCCCGCAAACCTCTTTGAGCGCCGGCACCAGCGTGCGCACCCGGTCCAGCGTGAGCAGTCCGCTCGCGTCTTTGAGCATGATTGCGTCGACTTCCGCCCGCGCGATCAGCTCCGTGGTCTTCGCCACGTACATGTCATCCGTATGCACTGGGCTTTCGCTGAACACCACCGCTCCCACGGCCCGCGCGCCGAGTTTCCTGGCGAGGCGCAGGCTGTCAACGATGTTATCCATGTCGTTCAGCGCATCGAATGCGCGCACGCTGCGAATACCGTTGGCCACGAGCCGCTCGATCCACAGCGCATTGATGTCGTCCGGGAGTATGTCAAAGGAAAGCACGCTCTTGCTGCGCAGATTGGCCTGGAGCGGTGTGCGTGTCACCCGTTCGCGCATCAGACGGATGCGTTCCCAGGGGTTTTCCTTGAGGTGGCGGATAGCGACATCGAATTGCACCCCGCTCATGAAATCGATCACCTCGAAGCCGGCGCGGTCCAGCTTTTCCGCGATCGGCAGCATCATCGCGGTGGTCATGCGCGTGGCCCACAGGCATTGATGGCCATCGCGCAACGTCGTGTCCATGAAGCGGATTTCGCGCATAACTAATCTGCCGCGCGGCGCACTTCGCCGCCGGTCATGAGAAACACTTCACCGCTGATCCAGCGCGCGTGCGGCCCGCACAAGTAGCGAACCAGCTCCCCCACCTCTTCCGGTGTCCCGGGGCGCCCCATGGGAACGACCGCCAGGCGCTGCTCCCAGCGCCCGCGCTCGCGCAGCACATCGACACGCGCGGTAT
>MERG01000278.1:0-4970 GCA_001771985.1 Betaproteobacteria bacterium RIFCSPLOWO2_12_FULL_62_13
CACGACCGCTGGTTCCTCGACCGCATCGCGACCCATATCCTCGCGGCCGAAGGCGATTCGAAGTGGACGTTCTTCAACGGCAATTACCACGAATACGAGGCGGACAAGCTGAAGCGGCTGGGCGAAGAGGGGGCCAAGCCGAAGCGGATACGCTACAAGCCGCTAAAGGTTTGATCACGGCGGCTCAGCGTGCTGCTGCAGGAGGTCCCAGGCAAATAGTCGGAAAGCTCGATGCCGAAGTTCTTCAGGCGATCCGCGTCAGCGATATCTCCGACGCATTGGCGCGGCAAGGAACGGATCCCGCGGGCAGCACGCCGGTTAATTACGGCAAGCGCGCTGAGTTTGATACGCATGCAGCCCAGGCGGAACTTGCGGGAGGGGAACTCCCGCGCTTTTCTTCGCTTGCTTGAAGGTCTTGGTGCTCTCGACTTGCGACGACAAGTCTTCCGCGAGTAGGTGGCTGATGGAAAGCGCGCGGCGCGCAACCATTGAATTGGCAGCCGGGACGGCCCAAACTACACGCTTCGCCGGGTAAGTGCGTGTGGCAGTCAACGAGCGTTTATTTCGGAGGAGGAAAAAAATGAAAACCACATTGTTGCTGATTGGTGCTATTGCTGTTTCTGTCGTTGTCCCGAATGCTTTGGCGCAGGCGTATCCGAACAAGCCCATCCGTTTAATCGCTCCGTTTGCGCCCGGTGGTGGCACCGACATCCTGGGGAGGATTATCGGGGTGCCAGTGTCCGAGGCGCTCGGGCAAACAGTCGTGGTCGACAACCGGCCAGGCGCCGGCGGGGCCATAGGCGCCGAGATGACGGTGCGCGCCGAACCCGACGGCTACACGCTCATCATAGTTTCCAGCAGCTATGCCGCGACGTCCGCGTACCAGAATGTGCCATACGACCCCGTGAACGACATCGAGCCGATCGTGCTGATCGGTACCACGGGGCTGATCATGTCGGTACACCCCTCGGTCCCGGTCAAGAGCGTCGGGGAGCTCATCGCTTACGCCAAGGCGAACCCCGGCAAGCTCAACTACGCCTCGGTCGGTGTCGGCAGCGTCACGAACCTCATGTTCGAGTATTTCAAGCTGCAGACCAAGGTGAATATCGTCCACGTTCCCTACAAGGGCGGCGGCCCGGCGTTGAACGCAGTGATTGGCGCGGAGGTCGGGATTACTGCCATCAGCATGGTTCCGACATTCCCGCACCTGAGGGCTGGGCGGCTGCGCGCCATTGCAATCACCAGCAACAAGCGCTCGGAGTTGCTGCCCGATGTGCCAACCATCAGTGAGACCGTGCCGGGGTTCGAGGTCATTCACTGGTACGGGATGTGGGGTCCCAAGGGCATGCCGAGGAGTATCGTCGCGCGGTGGAACAAGGAGGTTGCGAAAGTGCTGTTCTCGGACGCGATGCAACGCCAGATGAAGATGGAAGGACTGGAAGCCGGTGGCGGCCCCCCCGCGCAGTTTCAGCAGATCATCAAACGCGACGTGGAAAAATGGAGGAGAGTGATCAAGGAGGCGAAGATCACGGTCGCAAGCTGATCCTCGCCGCGCTCGCCGCGTACCAACACGCGCTGCGTGCTGAAGCGGTGGCGCGAATCATCTCTCAAGCGCGGTCAGACCGGCACGGGCAGCACCAGCTTTATAGTGCGGCTTCTGCCAAGCCTGCTATATTGAACCTTGACTCGGATGAGTCGCGCGGGATGGTTATTTGCCACGGAGCAGTCGGATGAATACCGCAGTCGACGAGTTCGAGTTTTTTCTCGAGAAAGAGTGGTCGGACGGTCTGCCGGTTGTCACTCCGACCGAGGAGCGCATCGCGCGCATGCTCCAAGGCACGCGCCGCGATCCTGACGAAGTCATCGGCCGTATTCCGCCGGCGTTGGAAACTGCCACGGTGCGCACCGTCGCGATCCACGCCCTCATGGCCGGTTGCAAGCCCGAATATCTGCCCGTATTGCTCGGCGGCATCCCGCTCATGCTGCGCGACGAATTCAATCTGAATGGCGTTCAGGGCACGATGCACGGAGTCGCGCCGCTGATGATCGTCAACGGACCGTATGCCCGGAAGATCGGGCTGCACGGCGGCAACGGTTGTTTCGGCCCCGGTTTCCGTGCCAACGCGTCGATCGGCCGCGCCGTCCGGCTGATGTTGACGAACCTGGGTGGTGCTGTTCCGGGAGTGGGTTCCTCCACCATTTTCGCCAGTCCGCTGCGCTACACCGCTTGCATTACCGAGAATGCCGAGCACAGCCCGTGGGAAAGCCTTGCGGAGTCGCGCGGTTACGCGAGCGCGGACAACGTGATCACATGCGTCATGGTCGAAAGTCCCCGTCTGTGTTTTGATGACACGAACCGGGATCCGCAGCGGCTGCTGACCGGCATCGCCGACTCCATGGTGGCGATGGGCTCCTGGAACATGCACGCCCCCCGCTCCAACATGGTCTTGGCGATGGGTCCGGAGCACGCGTTGATTTGTCTCGATGCTGGCATGAAGCGGGCGGATGTGCACCGCTGGCTGTGCGAGCACGCGGGGCGCAAAGTGCGCGACCTCAAGGGCGGCGGCAATTGGCGGCGCGAGCGGGCGCTGGCGTTGGCGATCAACGTCGATCCCGACGACGATGATTGCTTTGTCCCGGCAATCAAGGACCCGCGGGATCTCCATCTCATTTCGGCCGGAGGTTGGGGGCCGTGCACCGCGATATTTCACGGCTGGGCCGGCGCCAGCCTTGCCGTGCATGGCAGCTACGCGGTGTAAACCGGCGCGGATAGGTTGGCGTGCATCGGAAATTCAACTCGGACGGGCGTTGCGTGCAGCGGTTATTATTTCGAAACACGGCGTTTCTGGATAAAGGAGAGTCCTCATGGTGAACAATCTGGGATTTGTTGATCCGACCGCGGCAAAAAGCACGAGGACGTTCAAACCGGCTGCGCGCCCCGCGGATCTTGTCGGCAAGGTGGTAGGACTGCTCGACAACCGGAAAGAACAAGCGAACGTCATACTGCAGACCTTGGGAGACGCTCTGCGCGAGCGCTATGGCGTGGCGCGCGTGGTCATCCGTTGCAAAGATCATCACTCCAAACTCGCGCCCGATGCCATGCTCGACGAGATGGCCCGGGAAGTCGACGTGGCCATCGCCGGCCTCGGTGGGTGAGGGTCCTGCACGTTGTGCAGTGTGCACGACACAATAGAGTTCGAAAAACGGGGCATCCCTGCCGCCGTTATCATCACGCAAGCGTTCAGGAAGGCGGCCGAGTTCCAGTTTCGCGGCAAGGGGATGGAAGGGCACCCCTATGTCATGCTCCCTCACCCGGTCAGCAACCTGAGTCCCGACAAGATGCGCGAGATTACCTTGCGTTACGTGGATGAAGTGGCGAACCAGCTCAAGGGCTGACTCGCATAAGCGGCGCCGCGATCGCGAACGGATTTTCCTGTCCCTGCCAAGTGGTCTAAAGTCATCAAGCTGTCGAAAGCGATAGCGGAACAGCCAGGAGAAAGCAAGATGAGCAGCGTAGTGGATGAGTTCGAGTTTTTCTTGGAGAAAGAATGGTCCGATGGCCTGCCGGTGGTAACGCCGACCCAGGCACGCGTTGAGCGCATGCTCGAAGGCACGCGCCTAAACGCGAATGAAATCATCGGCGCGATTCCGCCGGTGATGGGTGAGGCCACGGTGCGAACAGTGGCGATCCATGCCGTAATGGCCGGATGCAAGCCGGAGTATCTGCCGGTAGTGCTGGGCGGCATGAGGCTCATGTTGAGTCCGGAGCTCAACCTGAATGCCGTGCAGGGCACGATGGGTAGCGCCGCACCGCTCATGATCGTCAATGGCCCGTATGCGGCAAAAATCGGTCTGCACGGCGGCAACGGCTGCTTCGGCCCTGGCTTTCGCGCCAACGCCACCATCGGTCGCGCGATCCGGTTGATGCTGCTCAATCTCGGCGGCGGTATCCCGGGAGTCGGTTCATCCACTGTTTTCTCATCGCCCTTGCGCTACACCGCCTGTCTTACCGAAAACCTGGAGCAGAGCCCGTGGCAAAGCCTCGCGGTGTCGCGCGGCTACTCGCCCGACGATAACGTGATCACGTGTGCCATGGTGGACCCGCCCCGGTATTGTTTCGACGACCTGAGCCAGGAGTCCGAGCGGCTGCTGACCGGTATCGCGGATTCGATGACGGCCATGGGGTCGTTGAACATCCACGTGCCGCGTTGTGCCATGGTGGTCGCCATGTGCCCGCAACATGCGGCGATCTGCGCTCGTGCGGGCGTGAGCCGCACCGACGCTCACCGCCGCTTGTGCGAGCTCGCCGGGCGCAAGGTGCGGGACCTCAAGCGCGGCGGCGCCTGGCGCCCCGAGCGGGCGGAGAAGATCCACGTCGATCCGGCAGATGAAGAGCACTTCGTGCCGACGATCAAGGACCCTGAGGACTTGCATTTGATCGTGGCAGGCGGCTGGGGTCCGTTCACCGCGGTGTGCCACGGCTGGGGCGGGGGCAGTCTGGCAGTACATGGCCGCTACGAGGCGTGAAGCAAACGGCCCGATCAATCATGGTGCTCGCGGACTGCTGCATTTTTCAAATCGCATGAAATCAGGAAAGACATCGTCATGAGCGACAATCTGGGATTCATCGATCCGACGCTGGAAATCGGTAAAGTAAAGCTGGCAATGGCGCCCCGGGCGGGAGATCTCGCCGGCAAGGTCGTGGGTTTGCTCGATAACACCAAGGAGCAGGCCGACCTGATACTCGAAACAGTAGGGCAAGCCCTGCGCGAGCGCTATGGCGTCGCCCGCGTGATCATCCGCCGCAAGGAAATGTTTTCCAAACCCGCGACGGAGGCGTTGATCGATGAAATGGCCAGGGAAGTGCAGGTGGCCGTCGCCGCGCTTGGCGGATGAGGGTCCTGCACGTTGTGCAGTGTGCACGACACGATAGAGTTCGAAAAACGCGGCATTCCCGCGACGACCATCGT
>MERG01000278.1:4997-5722 GCA_001771985.1 Betaproteobacteria bacterium RIFCSPLOWO2_12_FULL_62_13
TCAGCTGCCGCATCCGGTCAGCAATCTCAGCTCCGACGAAATGCGCGAGGTCACGCTGCGCTACGTCGACGAGTTGGTGCGCCAGCTTACCGGCTGACGCGGTGATGGCGACTGGCACACGCGCGGAGTGATCGCCGAGGCTGTGGCGGGCTATCGACGGCCGTTGGTAGCATAGAGCGGGAGGGCGATGCGCAATCTCCCGATTTCACGATCTCACGGATTTTTGAGGAGCGAGCATGGATTTTTCACTGAACGAAGAGCAGCGCGGCTGGCAGATGAAGGCGCGGAAGTTCGCCGAGGAAGAGATTCGCCCGATTTCGCTGCGGCGCGACCAGATCTCCGACCCGCGCGAGACCTTTGACTGGGAGATCATCAGGAAAGGCTCCAAGCTCGGATTTCGGACGGCAGCGACCCCGAAAGAGTGGGGCGGACATGGGATTGACCTCGTGACGCAATCCGTGGTGATGGCGGAACTCGCCAAGGCCGACAGCGCCATCTCCAAGACCTTCAGCCAAAACTGGAAATGGAGCCAGTTGATCATCGCCGTTTGTAGCGAGGAACAGAAGGCGCGCTTCCTGAAGCCTTTTGTTGCCGACGATACGTATCTGCTGGGCTCGGGCAATACCGAACCAAATTCCGGCTCCGACAATCGCCTGCCGCCCGAGGATGACCCCAAAGCCGGCATAAAACTCAGGGCGGAACGCAAAGGCGACGACTGGATTCTG
>MERG01000279.1 GCA_001771985.1 Betaproteobacteria bacterium RIFCSPLOWO2_12_FULL_62_13
GATTACGAGCGCATCGCGCGCGCTATCGACTACCTGCGCCGCCACGCGGCCGCGCAACCGGATCTTGCCGCCGTCGCGCGCCATGTGCATCTCTCCGCATTCCACTTCCAGCGCCTGTTCACGCGCTGGGCCGGCGTGAGCCCCAAGCGCTTCGTGCAGTTCCTCACTGTCGAGCACGCCAAGGTCAGGCTTTCGGAGTGCCGGAACGTGCTCGACCTCGCTGACAGCATCGGGCTTTCCGGCCCGGGGCGCCTGCATGATCTATTCGTGACGCTGGAGGCGCTATCGCCGGGCGAGTTCAAATCAGGCGGTTCGGGGCTTGCGATTCGCTATTATGTTCACGACACGCCGTTCGGGGCGTGCCTGATTGCCACCACGGCGCGCGGCATATGCAGTCTGCGATTCACAGACGCGGAAGGTGATGCCGTCGCGCAACTGCGGAACGAGTGGCCGGGTGCTGAGTTAAGCCCGGACCAGGCGGCTACGGCGCCATTCGTCCATCGCATCTTTGCGCTGCTCGCGTCACGGCCGCCGCGGCCGCTCGCGCTGCTGGTAAAGGGAACCAACTTTCAAGTGAAGGTGTGGCGTGCGCTGCTCGCACTGCCGTTCGGCAGTGTGACGACTTATCAGACCGTCGCGGACAAAATCGGCCATCCGCGCGCGGCGCGCGCGGTCGGCGGCGCCATTGGCACGAATCCGATCGCCTATCTCATCCCCTGTCATCGCGTGATTCGGGAATCGGGAACGTTCGGACATTATCGGTGGGGCGAGCCGCGCAAAGCGGCAATGCTCGGATGGGAAGCGGCGCACCAGACTCGGGGCCGCCCTTAACTCTGCACACCCCACTTGCGCACCGTCCTCAACTCGACGTTGCGGAAGATGATGTTCTCGACCAGCAGCCCTATGATGATCACCGAAAACAGGCCAGCGAAGACATTGGCGATTTCGAGCTGGTTCTTGTTCTCGTAAATGAACCAGCCCAGCCCGCCCGAGCCCGACGAAACGCCGAACACCAGTTCCGCCGCGATCAGCGTGCGCCACGCGAACGCCCAGCCGATCTTCATGCCGGTGAGAATCGACGGGAACGCCGCCGGAATGAGAATTTTCACGACGTAGCGCGGGCCCGACAGCCCGTAATTCCTGCCCACCATGCGCATGGTCTGCGATACCGACATGAAGCCGGAGTGGGTGTTCAATGCCACCGCCCACAGCACCGAGTGAACCAGAACGAAAACAAGGCTTGCATTGCCCAGCCCGAACCAGATCAGCGCCAGCGGCAGCAGCGCGATTGCCGGCAGCGGGTTGAACATCGAGGTGAGGGTTTCCAGGAAATCGTTGCCGACGCGGGAAGTGATGGCGAACGCGGTGAGCAGCGCCGCGAGCGCGAGGCCGGCGGCATAACCCTGCAGCAGCACCGTGATCGAAAACCACGCGCGCCCGAGCAGAACCCCGTTGACAATGCCGTCGTAGAACGCACCGAAGGTATCGCTGAATTTCGGGAACAGCAGCGGGTTGTTGAGCGCGGTGGCGTAGATCTGCCACGCCGCGGCGAGCAGCAACAGCAGCACGCCTTTGCGGATCGCGCCGTTGTTGTAGATCTTCTCCCAGACCGTGAGCGGTTTCTCGACCACGCCAAAGGCGCTGGTCTCGACCTCGCGTACGAATTCCGGCCGTTGAACAAGGACGTGGTCAGGCATGGGTCGCGGTCTCCTCTTCGATCTGGTCGGCGAACAGCATGTCGTGGATGCGTTCCGAGAGTTTTCTGCCGTCGGCTTCGGTCTCGTCTTTGCCGTCGCTGTTGAGTTCGGCCTTGACCTGGCCGGGATGCGGGGTCATCAGCAGGATGCGGTTGCCGATCAGCACTGCCTCGGGGATGGAGTGGGTCACGAACAGCACCGTGAAACGCGTATCTTCCCAAAGCTGCCGCAGTTCTTCCTGCATCTTGCGCCGCGTGAGCGCATCGAGCGCCGCGAACGGTTCGTCCATGAGCAGAATGTCCGGCTCCATCGCCATGCCGCGCGCAAGCGCGACACGCTGCTTCATGCCGCCGGACAGGGTATGCGGATAGCTGTTGGCGAACTTGGTGAGGTTCACCTTTTCGATATACTGCATCGCCTTGTCTTCGGCTTGCCTGCGCTTCAACTTCCCGCTCGCCGTGAGCGCGAACATCACGTTGTGTTTCACTGTCTTCCATGGCAGCAGTTGGTCGAACTCCTGGAACACCATGACGCGGTCGGGTCCGGGCTTTCTGATCTCCAGGCCGTTCAGCTTCATCGTCCCCTCCACCGGCCGGAGGTAGCCGCCGACCGCTTTCAGCAGCGTGGACTTGCCGCAGCCCGAGGGGCCGAGGATCACGAAACGATCGGACTTGTAGACGTTGAAGTCCACCCGGTAGGTGGCGGTCACCAGGTGGTCCTTGGTCTTGTACTGAAGAGTTACACCTCTGACGTCGAGCAGCGACGATGTCGTGGTCGTCATGTACCTTCGCTCTCCTCCCGAAATCACTCGTGAAAGTATTATATGACTTTCGCGAAACAGCTCTGCGGATTCCTTGCGCTCAAGCTCACGGCGCTTTGCTAGAATGCGATGGCGCGCCTTAACCGCTTACCGCTCACCGGTTACCATGAAAGACACGCTCAGGCCCGGATTGACCCATCAGTTCAAGTTCAAGATTCCGCCTACCAAGACGGTGCCGCATCTCTATCCCGAGTCGGAAATGTTCCAGGAGATGCCGCAGGTGCTGGCGACCGGATTCATGGTGGGCTTGATGGAATGGGCGTGCATCGATGCCCTTCGGCCGCATCTCGACTGGCCGCGCGAGCAGTCGCTCGGCACCCTCGTCAACTTCTCGCACCTTGCCGCCACACCGCCGGGCTTCACTATCACGGTTGACGTCAGGCTCGACAAGGTCGAAGGCCGCAAGCTCACCTTTTCGCTGTCCGCGCACGACGGCATGGACAAGATTGCGGAGGGCACGCATGAGCGCTTCGTGATCGACGCCACACGTTTCAACGCCAGAATCGAAGAGAAAGTGGCGCGTGCCAGACAATCGCAAGTGAGTAGGCCGTGTTGAGAATCACGCCAACCAGAGGTATGCGCACACGAGATTGAGCATTGAACAGAAGTTGCAGGCGAGTTTTTCATAGCGTGTGGCAATGCGGCGAAATTGCTTCAAGCGATTTGCACGAATGGGAGGTGTTTGCCGATTACGAGGGCCTCGGAAAGTGCGGAATTTACCTACAGCTTTCCGGCAGCCCGAACGGGCCCGACGGACTGGCGCTCGACGAGGAGGGCAACCTCGTCGTCGTGGTTGCAGGTTTCGGCACAGCGTGGCTATTCAGCCGGATGGGCGAGCCGCTCTATCGCATCCAGTCGTGTGCCGGCATGAGCACGACCGGCGCGGCCTACGGCGGGCCGGATGGCAGAACGCTTCTCATCACCGAGGCCGAGCAGGGAGTGATCCTCAAAGCGCAGTTGCCGGTTGCCGGCAAGCCAATGTACGCGCAGCTCTGACGCGGGCTTTGCTGAAGGCCGGCGCGCTGCAGAGCGCGTGAAGATCGGCAAGCCCGCGCGTGTGACTGAACGGCGGTGACGAACTGCGTCAGTTGGCTTTGGCGCCGCTCGCCTTGACGGCTTTCGCCCAGGTCGCGATCTCGCTGCGGATGTATTTGCCGAGTTCCTCCGGCGTGCTGCCGATCACCTCGAAATCGTAGGTCCTGAGCTTTTCCTTGACTGCAGGCGCGTTGACGGCTTTGACGAACTCGGCGTTAAGCTTCGCGACGACGTTTTTCGGCGTTCCCGCCGGCGCCATCACGGCATACCAGGTCAAGACGGCGTAGCCGGGGATCGTTTCGCCGATGGAGGGCACCCCCGGCAACGATGGCACGCGCTTGGGGCTGGTGGCCCCAAGCGGCCGAAGCTTACCCGACCGCAGATGGGGCAGGACCGGCGACACGGTGGAGATCAGAAACTGTACTCGTCCTCCGAGCAGGTCGGGCAATGCGGCGCCGCCGCCCTTGTACGGGACGTGGGGAATGTCGATACCGCCCATCATCTTCAGCATTTCGAACGCGAGGTGCGGAATGCCGCCGGTCCCCGAGGACGCGTAGGTCAGTTTGCCCGGCTGAGACTTCGCGAGCGCCAGCATTTCCTTTACGGATTTTGCCGGCACCGAGGGGTGCGCGACCAGCACGTATGGGGCCGTGCCCAGCAAGCTGATCGGCGCATAGTCCCGGACCGGATCGTAACGCAGTTCCGGGTAGTAGCTTGGATTGATGGCGAGCTGCGCGGTCAGCGCAAAGACGATGGTGTAGCCATCGGACGGCGCCTGTGCCGCGAGCTCCATGCCGATGGTGCCGTTGGCGCCGCCCCGGTTGTCGACGACGAGCTGCTGGCCGATATTTTCCGAGAGCTCCTGCGCGAGCAGACGCCCGATGTTGGTCGAGCCGCCCCCGGGGGGATACGGGATGATCATCCGTATGGGCCTTGTTGGATACGACTGCCCGAATGCCTGCAGCGTCAATGCAAACAGTGCGACTGATAGCGCAACACGCAGCATGGCTTTCCTCATTCGCTTCCTCTTTTTCCCTGGATGCTGGTAAGAAAACGCTTCTCAGACGGAACAAACACGCACCTGCCGCCGCCCGCCCACAAAACGGCTTACTTGGCTGACAGGCTAGCGAAATCGACCGCGGGAATCAAGCGCGCTTCTCGATGTACAGCCCGAGCTTCGTCCGCCGCAGTGCTTCGATACGTCGCCCGAGAAATCCACTCCATCGGGCGCCACCACCACGTGATGAGCGCCGGTCTCGAACAGGCTCCCGCGCTTTGCGGCCGAGCGGGTAACCGCAATCACCGTGGCTCCCATGGCGCGCGCGATCTCGATCAATACGTTGGTTCGGCGATACCGCGGTGACCTCAAAGAGATCCGGGAACTCTTCGTCGGGTTCCCGCGTACCGTTGCGAGTGTCCTATGGTCCTCACGAGTTCCATGAATTGGGCGAACGGCGTCCCATATTTCTGGCAGTGGCTTTTCTGCCTTCGGGGTGACCGAGCGTACCCGCGTCAACACGGATCAATTGGGGGCAAGATTGTGCTCCCTGATGATTTGCGCCACTTTCGCAAGCTCGGATTTCAGGTACGCCGCGAATTGCTCCGGACTGTCGCCGACGGTAACGTAGCCCTGGCTGTTGAGGCGTTTGCTCAGCGCCGGGTCCTTTATCGCCGCTATCGCGGCGCCGTGCAGCGTGGTGATGATCGCGCGCGGGGTCTTGGAGGGTACCACCAACCCGTACCAGTTGCCGAACTCGTAGTCGGGATAACCCGACTCGGCAACTGTTGGATATCCAGGCAGCATTGATTGGCGCTCGGCGCTCGTCACGGCGAGCCCGCGCAGTCTACCCTGTTGAATGAGCGGCAGCACCGGTGCGAGCGGGGCAAAATAAACCGGTACTTCACCCGAGAGAACGGCGGTAATCGCTTCACCGCCGCCGCGGTACGGCACCATCACAAGGTTGATGCCAGCCTGGCGTTTGAACAACTCCGCCGCCAGCAGCACGGCAGTGCCCGCACCCGCGGATGCGGCGTCGATCTTTCCGGGCATGGACTTCGCCAGCTTGACGAGCTCGCCCAACGACTTTGCCGGCAGCGAGGGATGAACGACGACCACGTATGGACCCTTGGCAAATTGCGTCACGGGCGCGAAATCACGGAGCAGGTCGTAGCGCAGGCTCTTGTACATGCCGGCATTGATGGCAAAGCCGATGTTTACGAGAAACAGAGTGTAACCATCCGGCGACGCTTTCGCAGCGATCTCCGCACCGATGTTGCCCGACGCGCCGGCACGATTCTCCACAACAACCTGCTGACCCAGGGGTTCGGTAAGCCCCGCGGCGATAAAGCGGCCGATGGTGTCGGTGCCGCTGCCGGCCGAGAACGCGATCAGCAGGCGCACCGGCCTCGTTGGATAATTCTGCGTCCAGCCGGGTGCTGCAAACTGGCAGATCAGGCAGACCAGCACAAGGGTCTTCACGCCCAGTCTCATTATGTTCACGGCCAACCTCCTCGCGATTGAAATGCAAAAAACAGGAAAACCGACACCCGTCCCATAGGTAGCGCGTCAATGCAACGCTGCGGCGTTGTGGGCAGTGCGCGCGCTGGCGCAATTACGACGGCGAACCGAGCGGGCTCAAGATACACCGCGATGGGCGCATTTTCGTGGCGGATCACAAGCGCGGGCACGCGCTTGGGGCTGGTGGCCCCAAGCGCCCGAAGCTTACCCGACCGCAGATGGGGCAGGAGCGGCGACACCACTGTTCCGTCATTCCGGTGAAGACCGGAATCCGGTGGACTTCCTCTGGACCCCGGCTTGCGCCGGGGAGACGGCTTCTTGCTCACCACTCACCGCTTACCGCTCACCACTTACCGTTCATTCACCGCCTCCCGCTCTCCACTCTCCGCTCACCGTATCTGTCAATGCGACTTGGTGAGCAGCCGCATCCCGCGGTCCAGCCCCTCGATCGTGAGCGGGAACATGCGATCACCCAACAGCTCACGCGTGATGCGGATCGATTCGTGGTAATCCCACACCTCTTCGGGCTGGGGATTGAGCCAAATGGCGTTGTGGTAAACCGCGAGCAAGCGCTGCATCCACGCTGCGCCCGCTTCCTCGTTAGTATGCTCGACACTTCCGCCCGGATAGACGATCTCGTACGGGCTCATGGTCGCATCACCTACAAAGATCACTTTGTAGTCATGCGGGTAAGTATGCATCACTTCCCAAGTCGATACTCTTTCGGTCCCGCGCCGGCGGTTGTCGCGCCACACCCGCTCATAGAGGAAGTTGTGAAAATAGAAGTACTCGAGGTGCTTGAACTCGACGCGGGCGGCGGAGAAAAGCTGTTCGCAAACGCGGATGTGGTCGTCCATCGACCCGCCGACGTCGAGGAACAGCAGCACCTTTATCGCGTTGTGCCGCTCCGGCACCAACTTGAGGTCGAGCCAGCCGGCGTTCTTGGCGGTCGAGCGGATGGTGTCGTCGAGGTCGAGTTCCTCGGGGTTGCCCTCACGAGCGAACTTTCGCAGCCGTCTCAGCGCAACCTTCATGTTGCGCGTTCCGATCTCGACCGTGTCGTCGAAATTCCTGAACTCCCGCTTGTCCCATACCTTGACCGCACGCCGATGGCGCGACTCGGGCTGGCCGATGCGCACGCCTTCCGGGTTGTAGCCATAGGCGCCGAACGGGCTCGTGCCGGCGGTGCCGATCCACTTTCCGCCGCCCTGGTGCCTGCCCTTCTGTTCCTCGAGCCGTTTTTTCAGCGTCTCCATGAGCTTGTCCCAGCCGCCGAGCGATTCGATGAGCTTTTTTTCCTCCTCGGTAAGAACTTTCTCCGCGAGTTTCTTGAGCCATTCTTCCGGAATCAGGATCGCGACACCTTCAACCTCGACGATGCCCTTGAAGTACGCGGCAAACACACGATCGTAGCGGTCGAAGTACTTTTCGTCCTTCACCAGGCAGGTGCGCGCGAGGTAGTAGAAGTCCTCCATGCTGCCGAACGCGACGCGCTTCTCCAGCGCCTCGATCAGCGTCAGGAATTCCTTGATCGAGACTGGAACCCCGCCTTCCTTCAGCTTGAGAAAAAACTCAATTAACATCTGTGATCAGTTTTTTCGCCGGGACATGAACACGAGGCGCTCGAACAGATGCACGTCCTGCTCATTCTTGCGCGATGCCCCGTGCGACGGCGGGATGATCTTGTGCTGGTTCTGACCGTGCAGAACGCCGTTAAAGTCAGGACCTCGCCGACCGAGATCGGCACTCCTGCCTATACCGTCGCCTGAAGCACGCCGTCTATCAAACATCGATAGTATTTCAGTGAAGGCTAATATCCGCAAGCTCGTATGTCGTGCCTTAAAAATCAATCACATCCATGCCTAATAGCGCCGCTGTTCAGTTACGAATCGTTACACTTTGTGACGGATTTTCAAGCGCTTTTCCACGATCATATAGCCAAGTCGGGGTGAAGCGCTGCTCCGGTAACGGGATCGTCAACCGCGGCTTCATGGCAACGGCGGCGATCCGGACAGAAGGAACGAAAGGAGGTTTGCCATGCGTAACCGTTTGACTTTATTGTTGGCAAGCGTTGCGCTCGCGGTGGCAAGCGGTACCGCGGCTGCGCGCAGCGACGTGAGCTTCGGCATCTCAATCGGCGTGCCTGTCGCACCGGTTTATGCGTCGCCGCCCCCCGTGGTGTATTACCCGCCGGCCCCCGTGTACTACCCGCCGGCCCGTGTTTACTACCCGCCGGCCCGTGTTTACTACGCGCCGGCCTATTACGCACCGCCCCCTGCGGTGGTCATTAAGTTTCGCCGGGGCCATCATCACCGGCACCACTGGCGCCGCTGGTAACACGGTAAAGTTGTGAGCGGTTCCGCGTGAAACCGCGCGTCTCTTGACAAAAGGCGCACCCACGGGTGCGCTTTTCTTGCGCGTGGAGTTTCACGCCGCCTGCGCAATCCGCAAGCGCCATGGCCCGCATGCCGTTCGATGCGTCGGCTGCCGTCACGTCTTTCTCCGCGACATAAACACGAGCCGCTCGAACAGATGCACGTCCTGCTCGTTCTTCAAGAGCGCGCCGTGCAGCGGCGGGATGATCTTGTGCTGATCCTGGCTGTGAAGAACCTCGGGTGGGATGTCCTCCGCCATCAGGAGCTTCAGCCAGTCGAGCAGTTCCGAGGTCGACGGCTTTTTCTTCAAGCCCGGAACTTCGCGGATCTCGAAGAACGCCTCCAATGCCTCTCTCAGAAGATGCTTCTTGATGTCGGGGAAATGCACGCGGACGATCTTCTCCATCGTTTCGTGATCGGGAAAGCGGATGTAGTGGAAAAAACAGCGCCGCAGGAAGGCGTCCGGCAATTCCTTCTCGTTGTTGCTCGTGATGACGACGAGCGGCCGGTGCTTTGCCTTGACGAGCCGTTGCGTCTCGTAGACGTAGAACTCCATGCGGTCGAGCTCGCGCAGGAGGTCATTCGGAAACTCGATATCGGCCTTGTCCACCTCGTCGATCAGCAGTACCGCGGGCGCGTCGGCGACAAACGCATTCCACAGCATGCCCTGCACGATGTAGTTGGCGATGCTATGCACCTTGGGATCGCCCAATTGGGAATCGCGCAGGCGCGACACCGCGTCATACTCGTAGAGCCCGTGCTGCGCCTTGGTGGTGGACTTGATGTGCCATTCGTAGAGCGGGCGCTCGAGCGCTTTCGCCACTTCGATCGCCAGCATGGTCTTGCCGGTCCCCGGCTCGCCTTTGATGAGCAGCGGCCGCTCCAGCGTGATCGCCGCATTCACCGCCATCATCAGGTCGTCGGTCGCGATGTACGTGTCGGTGCCTTCAAATCTGTTCATGTGATTCTCTCGAAAAATCGGTACCTCGACAGCGCACTGCAGGTGCGCATTCTGTCAACCACCGGGCAAATTATACAAGGATCGCAACGCCAAGCGGCCGCGGCTGTTTCGCGGCGCGCTTCGCCAGCTTTCGGCGCTTATCCTGCAAGAATTTTGTAACGCAGTGTAACAACCGCCGCTGCTGATAACCTGTGATACAAAAATCGATCAATTTGACATTGCACATTTACAATGTGGTGCTGTAATTGGCCCCCCGGAGCAGCACTTGCATGGTCCAAAGCCAGCGCAGGTGACGCCGCCCGGGAAGGAGTTAACCTAAATTCTTACTGGAGGGATTATGAGAAAGTCACGCAAAGTTGTTATTGGCATCGTCGCTTCTCTCGGCTTGGGCTTGGGCGTCGCAACTGCGCATGCGCAACCCGGCGGCATGGGTGGCGGCATGGGACCGGGCGCACACGGAGCCATGGGCCAGGGTCACCAGGGTGGCACGGGCCCGGGCACGCATGGAGCCATGGGCCAGGGTCACCAGGGTGGCATGGGACCGGGCGCGAAGGGAGCCATGGGTCCAGGACAGCATGGTGGCATGGCCGGAGGCCCAATGGCAGGCAACTGTCCCATGGCCGCAATGCACGCCGCACAATCAACCCAAAGCCCAACCAAGTAACTTCA
>MERG01000280.1 GCA_001771985.1 Betaproteobacteria bacterium RIFCSPLOWO2_12_FULL_62_13
TTGATTGCAGATGGGTACGAAGTGCATGCGGTTACATCGAGTAGCGTCACGGCGGCCATCGCGACCGGCGTCACGTGGCACCATTACGATCTGCTGGACCACGCGTCCTGCGTTCAGGCCGTTGAAGCAGTCCGTCCCAGCCATCTGCTGCACCTTGCCTGGATCGCAGTGCCGGGCGAGTTCTGGCGCAGTCCCAGCAATCTGCGCTGGTTGGCGAGCGGGATTGCGCTGGTGGAAGCTTTCTACCGTGGCGGCGGGAAGCGGGCGCTCGGCGTGGGTAGTTGCGCCGAGTACGCCTGGGGACCTGACGATTGCAATGAAGAGAAGACGTCGCTCAGGCCAGATACGGTTTATGGACGCTGCAAGCTTGCCTTGGGCATCGCCTTTAGCGCAGCGGCCGCAATATATGGTGGAAGTTCTGCCTGGGCTAGGCTTTTTTCCCCCTACGGGCCGGGCGAGCCCATGGAGCGGCTCATTCCGTCGGTGATTGATAGCATCGTCAACGGCAAACCGGTCCACTGCACGCATGGCAGCCAGATACGGGATTTCCTCTACGTGGATGACGCCGCGGCAGCCTTGGTAGCGCTGCTCGACGCCGGGGCCGAGGGTCCTTTCAACATCAGTTCCGGTGCCGGGATGACGTTGCGCGAGGTTGTGGCGGTGATCACTACGCAACTTGGGCGAGCCGAACTGGT
Organism: Betaproteobacteria bacterium RIFCSPLOWO2_12_FULL_62_13; assembly: GCA_001771985.1. Classification (GTDB taxonomy): domain Bacteria; phylum Pseudomonadota; class Gammaproteobacteria; order Burkholderiales; family SG8-41; genus DSOT01. Next base: position 696 of record MERG01000280.1, read on the forward strand.
CCGCTTCGGCGCGCGGCAGCGTCCCCCTGGCGACCCGGATCGGGTGGTCGCAGACACCGGACGGTTCAGTCGGGAAGTCGGCTGGCGGCCGGCGGTTGGCATTGAAGACGGCATCGCGCGCACGATATCGGCATGCCGGCAGCAACGGAACGCCTGAAGGAAACGGCTGTGCGGATTCTGATCGACACCGAAGAGAAGCAACTGGTGGTTGAAAAAGCGCAGGAGCGCAGAACGCTGGATCTCTACGGCAAGGAGGCGTTCCAGCTCCTTTCCGATCTGTGGCTGAAGACCAGTTGGAACCAGAAGTACTCGTACACGTTCACGTGGATGGGGCGCCCGATCATCCAGCATCCCGAGGACTTGGTGCGTCTCCAGGAGGTGATCTACACCTTGAAGCCCGACGTGATCGTCGAAACCGGCGTCGCGCACGGCGGCTCACTGATATACTCGGCGTCGCTGATGAAAGCGATGGGACGCGGACGCTGCGTAGTGGGGGTGGACATCGAGATCCGATCGCACAACCGGGAGGCAATCGAAGCGCATGAACTGGCGCCGATGATCCGGCTGGTCGAGGGCGATTCGGTGGCTGCCGAAACCGTCGAGAGGGCGGCACGCGAGATCAAGCGTGGCGACGCCGTCCTGGTCATTCTGGATTCCAACCACAGCCGGGCGCACGTGGCTGCGGAACTCGATGCCTACCACCGGCTGGTCACGCCCGGTTCGTATATTGTCGCGACCGACGGCATCATGCGCGAGGTGTACGACGCGCCACGCGGCAAGCCGGCGTGGCGGGAGGACAATCCCGCCCAGGCTGCGGAGGATTTTGCCGCCCGTCATCCGGAATTCGTCATCGAGACGCCGCGCTGGCGGTTTAACGAGAGCGACCTTGACCGGAACATCACCGCTTGGCCCAGTGCCTGGCTGAAGAAGCGCGGATGAGGGGCTCGGCCTCGATTTCATCGGGATCGCTGACGGGCAGATTCACGCTCGTTGTCCCCACCTATAACCGCCCGGTCGAACTGTCGCGCCTTCTGGCCTATCTCGCGCGCCAACGAGCGGGATTCCCGGTGCTGGTGCTCGACTCCAGCGAACCCGCAACCCAGGAAGCAAATGCCGCTGCTGCTGGAAGGCTTGACTGCAATATCAGCTTGAAGAGGTTTGATCCGCAGATTTCGCCCTGGGAGAAATTCTGGCGCGGCAGCGAGCTGGTCGACACCGAATACTGTTCACTGTGCGCCGATGATGACCTAGTGATGCTGGAATCGCTTGCCCGACTTGTCGCGTTTCTGCGGGAGCATCCCGACCACAGCGTGGCACACGGCCGGTATTTCACTTTCTACCTCAACAGTCATGTCGGAATCACGCGATCGATCCATTGCGGCATGTCCCTGGACCGCGATGATCCGGTGGAGCGGCTCCTCGCCATGTTCAGGAATTATGAGGCCGTGACCTACGGCGTCTACCGTACGCCGGTCATGCGTGCCGTGCTGCGCGATGTGCAGGGCGTGGATAGCCTGCTTGCCCGGGAGTTGCTTGGCGGCGCCCTGACGGTCGTACACGGCAAGGCCGCCCGTCTGCCATTTTTCTACTACGGGCGCTCCCACCTCCCGTCGCACTCATACCTGCGCTGGCATCCGCTCGATTTCCTCGTGTCATCTCCTGATGGCCTTTACCGTGACTACACCGCATACCGGAACATCCTGCTCGCCGGATTCCGGTCGGTGGGTTACGAAAAGCACTCCGGGAGTGACCTCGCAACGCTGATCGACCTGATCCATTTGCGGTATCTCGCCGACTACGTCAAGCCCGGCGTGATGGATTACCTGACCGAGGAGATGATGGCGGGCACGCCGCGGTCGAAGATCATGCAGGGGTTGTGGTCGGTGCAGGCGCGCGAGAACGAGCAATCGCTCGCGGGCATGCTGAGCGGAAGCGTGTTCCTGCGGCGCATTCGCGACCGCTTTTTTCCGAAGATCAGGCTGCACCATCTGCAACGGCTGTCCGCGCCGACCGCGCAACGGACCGTGCATGCGACGACCAGCAGCGGTCGGCCACGCGAGTACCTCTTTTACCAGGAGTTCCTCGGCGCGCTAACCGACCATTCCATGCGCGAGAAGGAAATGGAAGCGATCATTGCCGCACTTAACCATTACGAGTGACCGTAGTGCTCGCCCTGACGTTCAGGGGGCGCCGTTACCGTCACCCGGTGAGTGCGGACGCTGTGGCCGGCTGGCGACCCAGCGGCGGATCTTGTCGAATAGCCATCGCGGAACGCGCGGGCCGTGCCAGCATGCGAGCGCCCAGGCGAGCCCCCAATCGCGACGTTTCCGAAGGGCGACAAAGAAAACCTGTCTGCCAAACAGAGACAGCAATGACGGATGATCGCGGAAGGCCGGGAACACATCAGCATACTTCGGCGCCCTGATCGCATCGAGGATGGCGCCGAGCACCTGCCGTTGCTCCTTGGAATCCGCGATGCCGGTGCCGGAATAGGTTTCGCGCCGCTCCCGCATCAGCGCCAGGGTCCCGGGTATGACGCATGCACCGTAACGCAAGGCAACGACGTAATAGGCGAACCAGTCGGCGTGCCACCGCAATGACCGCTCGAATCCACCCCTTTCCAGAAGGGCCGAGCGTCGCACTACGACGGTATTTCCCGACATCCAAAGGTATCGCTCACACAGCAACGCCGCGAGCCGCTGCGGCGACAGATACTGCGCAGACCCGCCATAATCGAACCGCGAATCGTGCGTTTCCCCGGTGTAGTCCCGCATTTCACCGGTGCCATCGACCATGACCGCGAGCCGCGAGAAACACAGGCCGGCCTCGGGGTTCCGGCGCAACTCGCGCAGCGAGCGCTCCAGGAAATCCGGCAGCAGCAAGTCATCGGAAGCCGCCCAGACCACGTAGTCCCCGCGCGCGGCCAGCAAAGCGCGCTGAATCGAATAATGCTGGCCCCGGTTTCTGCCGTTCTTGAGAAGCTGGATGCTCGGAAACCGCGCGCGAAAATCCTCGATGATCGCAATGCTGTCGTCGCTTGATCCATCGTCCACGACGATGATCTCGGTTGGCGGATGCGTTTGCCCGCAGATTCCGGAGAGCGCGGTGGGCAGGTATTGAGCGTGATTGTAATTGGCGAGGAGAATCGATACGGTCGGCTCTGTGTCACTGCGCAGCGGTTGTTCGATTTGCCCGCGACTGAAATGCTCCTGGCTCCGGGCAGCCGCACGATTGGAGTCGGTGTCGAGCGACTCACCGCTCGGCGTGACGCCCGGCCGGTGGGAGGGTTCGGCGGAATCAAGGCCGGCGCCGGCAAGGCAATTCAAGACCTGGGCGTGTCCGTTTAAGCGCACCTGGGCCAAGGTGGCCGGGTCCACACGCGTAGTGTCTGCGCCCTGCTTGATCAAATAAGAAACGATCGAGTGGTGTCCGGCAGTTGCTGCGGAGCGCAGCGCGTCCGCGTCGGACGCGTGGATGTCAGCACCGCTGCGGTGCAGGTACTGCAGCAGGGGCAAATGGCCTTTTTCCGCGGCGATCCGCAACGCGATGTCGTCATCGACGCGGAGGTCGCAGCCGTGTTCATGCAGCAATCGCACGATCTCAAAATCGCCTACCTCTGCCGCAGGGCGCATCAGGAGCCTGCTGTATCTCGCGACGTCGAGGCTTTTCAGATTGGTCCTGATGTCGTGGACGTGGCGCCTGCGTATTGCGTCGATCAGTTCGGCAAGTCGCGGGCCGTCGGGAAAGACACCATTCGCGGCCAGATAGTCGATGGTCTTCCGGTTTGTTTGAAGCGCCGGAAGTTGCTCTGCAACGGAACTGCAGGCTGTGATGGCAGCACCGTTTCGATGCAAATACGCGACGACCGCCAACTCGCCCTTTTGCGCGGCCGCCTTGATCGCAGCATCGTCGTTTGCATGCAAATCACTGCCAAGGCGGTGAAAGTACCTTACTACTTCCAATCTCCCGCCTGCTGCGGCGAGGGGTAAAGCCCGGTTTGCCACGCTTGAGTCATCGCACCCGGCATGGTGTAGATATTCCAGGATGGACAACTGCCCATTGATTGCCGCCAGAATGCACGCCTCGGAGCCGTCGCGGAGCGCGCCGTCCCGATGCAGTCGTGCAATTTCCTCCAGCCGGCCCGTCACCACGGAAAACAGCACCGATAGATGATGGAGTCCCGAGCGAGTCAGACTATCAGTCATTCGATGCAAGAATTCGAGTCATGCATGCGACATGGGCGGGCGAGATCCTCAAGCACGTTGTGCAAAGTGACTGTTCCCGGTTTCTTGTCGCGGCCACCCGCGCCCGTGCCGTTTCTCGTGGGGATACCGGACGCCCGCGACTCGATCCTGACGGCAGGGGCGAAGTCACGCGCCTGTGCCTCGATCCTGAACCTGCGGCCAATCCGGGCAGACAACAAATCATTCGAATTAGACACCGAGCAGCGAAGAGGCAGGGGAAACCGGCGTCCGACATCAAGCCAGCACGACACGGCCGGTTTTCCTGCCTTCTCCAGAGAAATATTCGATTCGGCCTGTTCTTATAGTATCATCCGTGGCTCGACAGCCGGGTTCTTCCTGCGCCATCAGGCTCGGTTCCGTGCTCCAAGATGCCGCCATATGGATGGGCTCAAACCGGCTCATTTTTTTACGGGCTATGAGCCAATGATCGCTACGGCCGACATGCCGGACTCCCTGACGCAAACGCACGGTGCTCGCCCTTTTCTGGGCATTTACGACTACCGGTATGCGCCATACTCCTTGGGCGACACCATTACATGGCAGATGAATGTTCTGGTCATCGCCATTGAAAGTGGCGCAAATGCCATTGACCATATCCTTATGGTGGATCCAAAGCACCCGGCGTGCTGGATGCAGCCGCACATCAACACCGCCAACTACCTCACCGCCCTGCAGAACATCTTCCCGGCTTATCTCTGCAGCCCGCTGCTCAGAAATGTCCGGGTATTCCGCGATCGCACGACATTCAATGATCTACTGGCTTCGCATCTGCGCAGCGGACTGCAGGTGTATCCCTCACCCGGCGATCACCTACGCCGCCGTGTGCGCAGCGGCGGTATCGTGAATTTGAGCCACGGCGGATTTCCGCTGAGTCACTCCGTGCTCAACGCCTTTTACATGAAGAACGGTTATTTGCCGCGCCTGGTCGCCCCCCGCGGTTACGAGCGGTCGGCGAGGATGTTCCTTGCCCGGCACGCGGCGGGCAGAACGGTGGTCGCTGTCCACATGCGCCAGAGCGGGCTCGGTTCCAACCCGTCGGCGTTGCACCGGGATTCGCCGATGGCAGAATGGGTGCATTTCCTGAAGATGGCGGCGGTGCGCTGGCCCGATGTGTTGTTCGTGGTTTTCGGGGGGTATCACGAATGGGAGCGTCCCCTAATGCTCCTCAAGAATGTCCTGGTTCCGCGCACTTTTGGGCTCGGACTCGCGCACGAGCTGGCGCTGCTTCACCACGCCGACATGTTCATGGGATCCTCGAGTGGATTCTCGGCCGCGGCGACGTTCAGCAGCGTGCCCTACGTGATCGTAAACGTCGAGCACGATTTTTCCCGCTACAGTGAGGTCCCCGTCGGCGAATTGCGTTATCCGTTTGCGCTCGACAACCAGGAAATCTACTGGGAGAAGGAGACAGCGGCCCTATTGGCCGCGTGCTTTGAGCGGGCGTACCGGGGATTGCGGAAACGAACGGTGAGTGAGGCGGCGTCCACCGCAGGACACTGAGCGTGCGGCACGTCGGATTAATGTCAGGCGCCATGCACGCGCTCACGACCCGAGCGGTGGACCGGGAGTGATGAACCCTTACCGGCAAGAGGCAACGCCTCGTCACAACTCGTCCGTTTTCGCCTCTCGCATCCGGGCGAGAATCCGCCACATCCTGTATTCGATCAGTAAACTTACGCGCCTCGTCGTTCCCAGTCGCGGAATGATCGCCGCTACATGCAGGTGGTTTATCCGCGGCGCGATGGCGCCACTCGAGGCTTTGATTCTCTTTTGGCCTGCAAGTTGGAAGCGCCGGGAACCAAGGGAGACTCTATGCGCAAGTGAACGCGCCGTATTGCAACCGCATGAGTCCGGAATCGAAGGCGGATTCCTTTCCGTACTCGGGAGGATGTGTGCCGGGCGTGATCGCAGTTTGCATCGTGCTTTTGATCTGGAGTTGTGTTTGCGGCACGACGCCTGCGGCGAAAATCCGGATCTTGTCTTCTCGCTGTTCAGCGTCTTGCAGGGCGCCGGCAACTTCAGCATGACCTGGGAAGCCCAGAGGCCGGCCGCCGGGTCAGGTGAGTTGCCGGCCCTGTGGGAAACTGCTTCCGCGGGTTACAAGGCGCAGCCGACGGCGGGCCTCGCCGACGCGGCCGCCTTGTTATGCATCCCGGATCCTGTTCGCGCTTCCACGTGCGCTTACCTGCGCCGCTTCGGTCACCATTATCCGCTGATCGCGGTCAGCATGGATGTCGCCGGCCAAGGTGCTGATGCCGAACATGATGCACACTGGGCCCGGTTCTTCCACGCGATACATGTGAAGCATCCGGACGCTCTCATTCTGGTGTTGAATCGATTGAGTGATCGCAGCGCGCGACCGTTCTCGTCTTATGTCCGCATCATCCAGGACGTCGGATTCGGAGTTGTCGAGGCGCTCGCGGTCGCGCAACAGGTGGACGTTTACATCGGCGGTCTCGACGCCTACGGAGCCGCCGCATGGGCCGCTGGACTCACCGGCGTCTATGCCCCCGGCAGCAAGCGAGAGCTCGCCTCGGAGGCGCCGCCGGCCGCGGTATCCGATAATCAGATATGGTTCACTGCCGGCTCGATTTTCGAGGAAGGCCTTGTGTCGCTCGAGGCACTCTTGCAGCGCCGCCCGATGCGCCGCATGTATACGGTCTGCGCGCCCGGATTGTTACAGGCGGACGCGCACGGCTTCTTGAAGGTCTGGGACAGACGCGATTTTGTCGTGGTCCTCAATCCGGTCGGCGCGGGTACGACGGTAGGAGCCTCGGGCCTCAAGCATACGGCCGAGATTGTTGCGGGAATCAGAGAGGCTTGTGCAGATGCCGTGATCTGCCTCTTTGGCGTTGCCGGAGGCGGTCTCCCAGCATCCTTGTCCGCGCCTTCGGCACTCTGGATGACGAAGGATTTTGGATCATCGCCGCAGGATTACGCCATGCTTGCACGCTGTGCCGACGCTTACGTTGGAGTGCTCGATGATTTCGGAAGGCTGGCCCTGGACAGCGGGCGTCCGGGTGTTTACGCCGAACGAGGGGTCGCGGATGGCGACGCCGGGGCAAGCGCAGGAACGCAATGCGGCGCCGCGCACCCTGGCGGGCCTCTGCAGTGGGTCATCGGGCGGCTCGATCTCGAGTATTGCTCATCGTGCTTGCGCGATCTGGTGCAACACGCTGGGCCCCGTCAACTCGGCATTGACTAGCTCAAGTGCCCGGGCGTGGCCGCACGCTCCCCGCGCCGTCGCCAATGACAGCGACGTTTACGTCGAATAGTAAACGCTCAGGCAGCTCGTAATGGCATCGATCTCCTTGCGCGTTACCCGAGCTTCATCTGGCGGCCCGGCTCGCAGGAAACCGGATTGAAACAGGTAGCGGCGGCCCTGCGTCTCCACGGTGCGCGATGTGAGCAGGGCGGTCACCCGCCTGCGCCAGTTGTGCCGTGGGGGACGGTTCCAAAATTTCCAGATCTCCGGCGCAAGCTTTTCGGTAGCGAGCCCCTCGATGTTCTTTTCCAGCGCGAAGTCCAGGAAATCGGAGCGCAGAAACGAACCGAGGTAACGAAGATGGATGAGGTCAGATATCCTCCATGCTTATCTTCGTGATGCCTTCGCTTGCGATATGTCGCGCCAGCACGGATCGATACGTTTGATACTCCCGGAACAGCCCTGCAGGGTCGGTCGCCAGCCACTCAAGCGGGTGCCAGTTGCGGTAGCCGAGGGACGGATTCGTGTTCCTGCCGTAGTAGGCCACCTTGAGAATCCTCACATACCGGGCCGTAGTTTGATGTGCTAACCCGGTTACAGTAAACTGCCGGTCACTCGCGCCCCGGATGACTGAAGTCATCCTGGTTGG
>MERG01000281.1 GCA_001771985.1 Betaproteobacteria bacterium RIFCSPLOWO2_12_FULL_62_13
GGACGTGGCGCTCGCCGACTACGTCGGACGCATGAAGATCGGGCAGGGCAAGATCTATTACGTCACCGCCGACACTTTCGCCGCGGCGAAGAACAGCCCGCATCTCGAGGTATTCCGCAAGAAGGGCATCGAGGTGCTGCTGCTCGCCGAGCGCGTCGACGAATGGGTGGCGAGCCACCTGCACGAATTCGACGGCAAGCCGCTGCAATCGGTCGCCAAAGGCGAGCTCGATCTCGGCAAGCTCGAGGACGAAGCCGAAAAGAAGGAACAGGAGAAAGAGTCCGGCGAGTTCAAGGAGTTGGTCGACAAAATCAAGCAGGCGCTCGGCGAGCGGGTGAAGGACGTGCGCGTGACGCTGCGGCTCACCGATTCACCGGCGTGCCTGGTCGCCGATCAGCACGACCTCGGCGCCAATCTCGAGCGGCTGCTGAAAGCGGCGGGACAGAAGGTGCCGGTATCGAAACCGATCATGGAGATCAACACGCACCATCCGCTGCTGCAACGCCTCAAGTACGAGGCCGATCAACTGCGCTTCAACGACTGGAGCCACGTGCTGTTCGATCAGGCGCTGCTCTCCGAAGGCGGGCAGCTCGAGGATCCGGCCGGCTTCGTCAAGCGGCTGAATCAACTGATGCTGGTGCTCGACCAGAAGGGCTAGTGTAGTGTCTTGCAAATAGGTCGCATAAAGAATCGTCATTCCGGCGGACGCCGGAATCCAGAAATCCTTACTCGATGCCGGCTTTCGCCGGCACGATGGGATTATGACGTTTGTCGAAAACCGACTCGTCACCCCGGCGCAAGCCTAGGTCCAGACGACGCGCTTCGAGCGAATCAATGTCGGTTGCTGGATGCCGGCTTGCGTGGCGGAATCGGGGGCACTTTCGGCCCGAGAACTGGAGGAATTGGACGTTGGGCCACGAGAGTTGACTCCCCTCTCGATTCCGATGTACATTTGGTTCGCTCGATTTCGGAATTGACCAGCCCCTTGCGACCGGAATGTCGCGAGGGGTTCGGGTGTCTAGAACCATCCGCCGCGCCACCGCCTGACCCAGTTCATTGGCTCTGGTACTCCATCGCACCAAGTCGACAGAGCGTACTGTTGTTGAACCAACGCCATTTTATCCCGAGGCGGTATTCATCAAGGTGACGATGGCGACAACGATTACAGCGCCCTTGGCGCAAGGAGGCCCCATGGAACAGACGGCCGGCAAGCAGCCCAACTACTTCATGTACTTCCCCGGCAACTACCGCTGGTCAGCAGAGATGCTGGGAATTCTCAGCACGGCGCCCTACGGCGGCGCAGAACTCTCCGAGGTCGACCGCATCGGCCGCAAACTGCGAGACCACGTCGGGGACGACAACGCCTGGTTCTGGGCGTGGCGCGAGGGCGGGGATCGCCTGCGCGTGCGGGCCGAGCAGGCGGAGGCGAAGGGCCATGCCCTCACCGCCGCATCGGTCTACTTGCGCGCCTGTGCTCACTATCAGCATGCCGATCATTTCCGGCACCCGAAAGACGAGCACGCGATCACCGTCTTCCGGCAGTCATTGGACTGCTTTCGAAAGTATATGGCGCTCGCCGACAACCCGCGGATCGAGGCGATCGAGATCCCCTACGAGAACAGTGCATTGCCCGCCTATTTCATCCACGCACAGAACACGGAGGCGCGGCGTCCTCCCTGCATCGTCCGCTTCGGCGGCTTCGATACGCAAAAGGAGTTGCAGTACTTACGCGGCATCCCGGCGCTGGTGCGCCGCGGGTTTTCTTGCCTGCTCGTCGATGGCCCTGGCATGGGCGAATGCCTCCGCTTCCGCGGGATGTATCTGCGCCACGACTACGAAGTCGTGGGGACAGCCTCGCTCGACTACCTCGCCACCCGGACGGATGTCGACATGACCCGCGTGGGCGTGATCGCGCTCAGCTTGGGCGGCTATTTCGCCCCCCGGTGTGCCGCCCTGGACCGGCGGTTCAAGGTCTGCATCGCGTGGGGTGCCATGTGGGATTTTCACGAGGTCTGGCAACGCCGCTACCTCCCGAGGCTTAAAGAGGCATCGCTGTCCGTACCCGCTGATCACCTCCTGTGGGTCTTCGGCGTGAAAACCTTCGAGGAGGCCTTGAAGAGGCTCGAAGGTTTTCACTTGGACGGCATCGCGCAGAAGCTACAGTGTCCGTTTCTGCTCACGCATGGGACCGACGACGAGCAGGTGCCGCTCAGCGATGCGCAGAAGCTCTTCGACGCGGTGAGCTCCAAGGACAAGACGTTCCGGATCTACACGCCCGACGAAGGTGGTGCTCAGCACTGCCAGCGCGATTATCTGACCCTCGCCTGCGACGATATGATGGACTGGCTAGAGGAAAAACTGTAGTCAGGAGAGCCGCAGGAGTTTCTCGAGCACATTCTGGGGCAGCGGCTCGCAAGCGGCGGCGTTGGACTTGGCCTGCTCAGGCGTCCGGACCCCCGGGATGACCGTCGAAACGTTCGGGTTCGAGACGCAGAAGCGGATCGCCACCTCGGCCGCGGACCGGCCCAGTTCGGCCGCCACCTCTTGGAGTGAACCCAGCTTACCCTGGAACGCCCTGACCTTCTCGGGGGCGAGGATCTGCCGTCGCCAGTCCCCTTCTGCAAACACGTGATCCTCCGCGAAGCGTCCCGAGAGGAACCCCCGCATGAGGGGCGCGCGCGAAATGACGCCCACGCCCGCCTTCTTGGCTTGCGCGAACACTCCCGCGGCTCCCTGCGCGACGATGTTGTACTCCATCTGCATGACCGACGGGCGGCCGCAGGAGACGGCCCACTCGCACTCGGGCAGCGTGTTCACTGAGACCCCCCAGTGCTTGAGCTTCCCCTGGGACACGAACCCATCGAGGAGGTCGAAGCTCTCCTCGGCCCGCATGTTGTCGACAGTGGGGTTGTGGAGGAGGTACAGGTCGATGGCGTCCACGCCAAGGCGCTTGAGGCTTCCCTCGAAACACTCCCGGATATACTCGGGCGCGAAGTTGCGCTTGCCGTTCTGCATGAGGTTTCCGCCCTTGGTCCCGATAAGAATGCGATCGCGGGCGGCGAACTCCTTGAGGAATTTCCCGATGACCTCCTCGCTGTGCCCCTGGCCGTACGCGTTGGAGGTGTCGATGAAGTTCATCCCCGCGTCCACCGCCTCGTGCAGGGCCAGGTTGCTCACGGCGTCATCCGCGGGTCCCAAAAAACTCCCGCTGATGGCCAGCGCACCGAAGCCGATAACGGTCACTTCCAGTCCGGTTCGTCCGAGTGTGCGCTTCTCCATGCCGTGCCTCCTCAGCCCACGATGCTTTTTAGGGTCACTCTGAGGGGCATGACAAAATTGTAGCCCCAGTCGAAACGAAACTGGATGTCCAGGATGCGCAGCTCGCATCGTAGTAGCCCCAGTGAATCGTCTCGGGCCCAGCGACAAGTTCGTGGTGCTTGGTCATGTGATGACCTCCTTGTAAAGGGCGGAGCCAAGCCGCTCGTTTATTACCTTGACCGCTTCCTCCCTCCTAAGGAATAATGATTCATGAGAGACTGGACGGCCTTTGATCCCACGGAGAGGAGATTATCATGAAAAAAACCTTGACGTTGCTCATCACCACTGCCATTGCCGGGGTGCTCGGTTTCGGGCAGGCCGCCGCCGAGGAGCGCTATCGCTTCGGCAGCGGCCCCACGGGGGGCGCCTGGCCCGTCGCCATCGGGCCCGCCGTGCAACTCCTGAACGAGAAATTGCAGGGCAAGTACAACTTCCAGAACTCCCCTTCGCAGGGATCGGTCGAAAATGTGCGCCAGGTGAGTTTGGGCGATGTCGGCACCGCGTGGGGCCACATCATCCAGGTTTCTTCGGCCTGGAATGGGCTTCCGCCGTACGAAGATATCGGGAAGCAGCGGGGCTTTCGCGTGGTCGGGAACGTACAGGGGAATTCCCAAATCGTCGCCGTGCTGGCCGACAGCCCCATCAAGTCCTTCTCCGACATGGAAGGGAAGGTGGTGAGTCTGCTTCCACGGGGATCTGGCGCCTCCGCGAACTGCGTGAATGTCTTCACGGCCCTTGTACTCTTTCCCGGCAAGATCGAGGCGCGCTTCCTCGGTTACGCCTCGTCGACGCGAGCCCTGACCGACCGGCAGATCGACGTCTTCTGCTCGGGGGGCACGCCCTTTACCCACCCGGCCATCACCGAGGTCTCGGTGAGCAAACCCGTCCGCTACATCAGCATGACGGAAGCGGAGCAGCGAAAGGTTATGGAGAAGTACCGTTTTTACACCCCCTTCACCATCCCCATCCAGAAGGAGGTGCGGGGGATGGATGCGCCGGCGCGAACCATCGGCTACGGCGTCTGGTGGATCGCCGGCAAGGGCATGTCCGACGACGCCGTGTACAACATGCTGAAGATCATCGCGGATCCAGCCAGCCTGCAGAGCCTCGCCAAGGCGGGACCGTACTGGAAGGAGCTGAGCGGGGATTTCCAGCCGCTCAAGGAACTCGGGATTTTCGTCCACCCGGCGGCGGCCCGCTACTGGAAGGAGCGCGGCGCGAACGTGCCAACTGAGATCGTGAAGGGTTTCTAAGCCGACTTCCCAGCGTCAGAGGGAGATTATTTCCAGTTAAGAGCGAGGGCGGCGGGAACAAGAGAGGGAGGCTTTCGCCTCCCTCTCTTGTTATCTACAGTAGGCGGAACCGACGGGGGCAAGTATGAGGTTTGATCGGATTGTAAACTCCTTGATCAACATCGGCCTCCTGGGAGAGGGGATGACGCGTCCTCGCAACCCAGGGGGAGCGATCCGTGTCCTGACTTCCCTGATTGCGGTCGCCTTCTCCGGTTTCTTCGTGTACGTCTCGTTTTTCGGTCCCCCGGTTGCTGAGGCGTTCAAGGGAACCTTCATGCTCGGCACGGCCATCCTCTGCATCCTGATCTTCCGAGGCCGGCAATCTCCTCTCGGCGAGCGGGTTAAGTGGATGGACGAGATTTTCTCGTTGCTGTCCACGGCCATGCTGGTGGCGCTCGGGGCGCTGTGGCTCTACTGGGCCGTCTTCGACCACACGAAGCTCTGGGAGGATTTCAGCGGGGCCAGGACAGCGGTCGTCGCCCTGGTGGGAGCGCTCTTGGGCGCCGTCCTCTACTTCAGGGAGGCGACAAGGGGCGACCCGGGCGAGGGGCTTACCCTGTCAGACTGGCTCTACCTTCTGACGGCTTCTGGAGTCATGGTCTGGTGGTACCTCAATTTCGAGCAACTCCAGTACCGCGTGGGGAACCCCGTGCAGACGCAACTCGTCATCCTGGGGGGGCTCCTCGTGGTGGTCAGCGTCGAAATCGCCCGGCGAGTAGTGGGCCCCCTGATCCCGCTTATCGGCCTCCTGTTCCTCCTCTACAGTTTCCAGCCCATCGCCCGAATGTTCCCCGGCCTCCTCTACCACGACGGCTTCACGACTGCCCGCGTGGCGGAATTCCTGCTCCTCTCCTCCGATGGGATAACCGGTCTTATCGTGGAGGTCTTTGCCACCTACCTGGTCATCTTTGTCGTGCTGGGAGCCTTTCTGGAGAAGACCGGCCTTGGCTCATTCTTCATCGACGCCATCCTTCGCCTCACCGGCCGCTACACCGGGGGGCCCGGCCTCGCGGCGGTGGTCTCGAGCGGGCTCTACGGCATGATCTCAGGCAGCGGGGTGGCGGATGTGGTAACCACCGGGACCTTCACCATTCCGTTGATGAAGCGGGTGGGCTACAAGCCGGAGTTCGCGGGAGCGGTGGAGGCGGCCGCCTCCACCGGGGCCGGCTTCATGCCCCCTGTGATGGCCGGCTCCGCGTTCCTCATGGCCGAGTTCACCTCGACCAGCTATTTGCAGATCGCCAAGATTGCCGCAATTCCGGCCATCCTGTACTTCATCTCGGTGTTTTACATGGTGTACATCCGGGCGGTGCGGCTCGGCCTCGTCGGCCTGCCTGTGGCGGAGCTGCCTCCGTGGTCGCGGATCCTGCCGCGCCTGCACTTCTTGCTCCCCATCCCGGCGATGGTCTATTACCTGGTAATCGGGGACTCGGCTTTCCTCGCCGCCTTCAAGACCATCTGCCTGGTGCTCCTGATCAAGGCGATCGATCTGCTGACGACCATCCGCACGCCCTGGTCCGCCAGGACGAGGCGGTGGTTCTTCGGCGCCTCTCTCTCTTTCGGTCTGTTCGCCTACTTCTTTGGCCTGCGAGTGGGTCCGCCCTTTTCCTGGTTCGCCGATACATACCGCGGCCTCAACCTGGGAGACGCGCTTTTCTGGACCGTCGCGTGCTTGATCGGTCTCAAACTCGGGGAGATCATCGTCGCGGCGCTGGTGGGGGGGAATTCCGGCCTCTCCCGCTCGAAAGGGGGCGAGGAAGCCACCGAATCCGGACCCATCCTCTTCGCCCGGCTCGGGGAAAGTGCCGTGGAGCTGGCGAGGACGACGTGGCGCTCCCTCGAGAAGGGGGCAAAGAATACCCTAGTCGTCGGCTGCATCGCGATGGTGCTGGGCATTCTCCTCTCCTCTGCCACTCAGAGCGACCTGCCGGGGCGGGTATCCGAGGTGCTCGTCAAGTTCAGCTTCGGACTGATCCCTCTTTCCATCTTTTGGATCATCGTGGTCGCGTACGTGGTGGGGATGGGCCTCCCCGCCACGCCCAGTTACGTGGTACTCGTCGTCTTCGGAGTGACCGCCCTCACCAAGCTTGGCGTGCCTACGCTCACGGCCCACTTCATCGCTCTATGGTTGGCGATGGTGAGCGCGGTGACGCCGCCGGTGGCGCTGGCGGCCTACGCGGCCAGCTCCATCGCCCTTTCCGACCCGGTGAAAACGGGCTTTCAGGCGCTCAGGTTGGCCTCCTGGATCTTCGTCATGCCGTTCCTGTTCGTCTACACCCCTATCCTCCTCACCGGCCCCCCCCTGGAGATCGCCCTCGTCGTGATCGCGTGCCTGATAGGGATCATCGCCTGGGTGGGATGGATGGAGGGTTTCTTCGTCCGGCCGACCACAACGCCGGTGAGGCTCCTCCTCTTTGTGGCATCGGCCTTGCTCCTTCTGCCGGTGGATCATCTCGTGGTTTACGTCTCCCCCTTGGAGGGAGATCACCACTACTCTGCCTATTTCCTCGGGGCAGCCCTGGTTGTCACCGCCTTCTTCCTCCAGTGGGCCCGCGGCAAGAAGCCACCGCTGCCGGCGAATGCGGTATGACGTTGATCTCACTGACCTGTCGACCGCCTGACCGTTGAGTGGCAAAAAGTACATTGCCGGGTGAACCCCGTCAGTCGAGGTTTGCGCGGGAAAGTATAGGGCGTTGAGAGGGGGAATGGATGAAAACCAGTCGCGCGACACAGCAGTGGATCCTGGATGAGTTCCTCAAGGT
>MERG01000282.1 GCA_001771985.1 Betaproteobacteria bacterium RIFCSPLOWO2_12_FULL_62_13
CGCTCCAAGTCCACGGAATTCCAGAAAAACACGCGATCGAGATACTCGCGTCGGATGGTTCCGATCAGCCGCTCAACGAACGGATGCGACACCGGGGCATACGGAACCGACTTGACCTCCACGATATCGAGCACGCGCAGGTTTGCGAGCCAACGGTGAGAGCGAAACAGCGGATCGTGGTCGGTACCCAGGTGTTTCGGTCGGGGTCGGCCGCCTGTGGCGTAATTGAACATGCGGCAAACCGAGACGCCATCAATCTATGCGGGTTCGACGCCAAAGCCGATGATGCGGCGAGTTAAGAGGTCCATGACCAGCATCACCCGATGGCTGCGCAGGAGGATCGATTCAACGCGGAACAGATCGACACTCCAGAGGCTATCCTTGGCGTGGCCGATGAACGTCAGCCAGGACGGGCCATCGGTATCGGGTCGGCAGTGATTGGCAAGCACGCAGCGCACGACATCTTTATCGATCTCGATGCCGAAGGCATGAGAGATCTGCTGGGCGATGCGCACGCAGCCGAACTCGGGATTGCGCCGTTTCAGCTCAACGATTGCCGCCTTGAGTTCCGTAGAGGGACCTTTCGGGCCGGGCTTGCGCCGAGGGGAAGTAAAGGAGAAGAGTAGGCGGTACTTGCGATCGACCAACGCCCTATGGAACTTGAATCGTGTGGAGGGGATTATAATTCCTATCCATCGGCGGCCCTGCCTGGCTGGCAGGCAAAGGAGGTGCGATGGCGGTCCAGATCCACGGCGAGACTAAACGCATCGGTCTCGCGCTGTCCGGTGGCGGCTTTAGAGCGGCTGCGTTTCACCTCGGTGTCTTTCGGAAGCTGCAAGCGCTCGGCATCCTGTGGAAAGTTGATTTGCTGAGCTGCGTCAGCGGCGGCAGCATCGCCGGGGCCTATCTGGCCGCCAACTGGGGAGACAACACGGCGCTCGATCGGCTCCACGAGTACCTGGCGAACCGCTCCATCGCGGTGTCGTCTGCGGTGATCGGTGCGCTCAATCCCTTCACGTCACGTCTGGACGAACTTGCCAAGACCTACGACAGCGACCTGTTTCACAACAAGACTTTGGGCTCGCTCAGCGGCGGTCCACGCATCTATCTGAACGCGACCAACATGTCGACCGGCAATATGTTCTTCTTCGTGAGCGGCGGCGGTAAGTCCACCGAGATGGGCGAGTGGGAGCTAGGTACCACCGAGGCATCAGACTTCTCGCTGGCTTACGCCGTGGCGGCTTCTTCGGCGTTTCCCCCGGTCTTTCCGCCTTTGCGGATAGATCGGGACGTCTATCCGGCCCGCGGCGTCGACTATGTCACGCTCACCGACGGCGGGGTCTACGACAACCTCGGCGTCAACCCGTTGCTCCGGCACGAACGCAACGCACTCGACTACGCGATCGTCAGCGATGCAGGCAAGCCCTTCGAGATCGCGGACGAGCCCACCGAGTCGGGCGCCGTGGTCGTCAAAGCATCGATCGATATCCTGATGGAGCAAGTCCGCGGTCTGCAGTTCAAGCGGTTGGAGCTGAGCTGGCGATCGGAGGAAGGGCCAAAGCCGATATGGTTCTCAATCGACAGCCCGTTCGGCGAGCAGAATCCGGGGGATGCGGTATTCGCATCGAATATCCGCACGCACCTAAAGAAGCTTAAGGACGAGGAGCTCGCGATACTCGATCGGCACGCACAGGGCCTGTTCACACACCGGATAAACACCTACGCACCGGAGCTGCTGACGGCGGGATGAGCATGCGGGCACGCAAGCCGGAAGGCAGATTAGTGTCAAGGTCAGGGGTCAAGGCGGGGTCGAACGCATGAGCGACGCGATCATCTGGAAGGACCAGGCCCTGATCAATAGCAAAAAGCCGGCAGCCCACGCCGTCGTTATCGGCGTGGGCGATTATCCGCACCTCGTCGGGGGCACCGGGCCGCTGACTGACAAGAACGGCGGATTGCGGCAGCTCTCCTCGCCCCCGGAGTCGGCGTTCACGTTCGCTCGCTGGCTGCTCGATGAGTTTCACAATCCCGGCGCGCCGCTGGCATCGCTGAGCCTGCTGGTCTCGGACGCCGACGGCCGCGAGTTTGAGCACCCAAAACTCCCGTCTCCCGTGACTCCGGCCACGGCGGACGCCGACGCGACGGTCGATGCGCTGCGCGCCTGGAAGACGCTTGGGGACAGCAACGAAGACAACCTCATGCTCTTCTTCTTCTGCGGGCATGGCGTCGCCCGGGGACTCGAGGGCCTGACCCTGCTGCTCAGAGACTACGGCGCAGTTCCGGCCATGCCGATGGAGGGCGCCATCGACTTCTCGGCATTCCAGCGGGGCATGGCGCAGTGTGCCGCTTCTTATCAATGCTTCTTCGTCGATGCCTGTCGCCAGGTGTCGGACATCGCCAGGAACACGACCGAATCGGGTCGCAAGGTGATCCAGGACGACATCAACCGGCCGTTCGAGTCCGACTGGAACTACGCCGTGCTGTTCTCGACGGTGGAAGGCGAGAGCGCCTACGGCCGCAGGCACAAGCCGAGCTTTTACGCCGAGGAGTTGATTAAGGGCCTGAACGGCCTCGCCGCGAATAACCGCAACGCTGACGGCGAGTGGCGCGTCAGCACCGGCGAGCTGAACTCGGCAATACATCGCGGATTGTCGCAGCGCGGGAAAAAGATCAAGAACCCGGCGGTGCGCTTGGTCGAGTTTGAGTTCCACATGCCGAGGCGAGAACCGGTCATTCCCGTCACGGTGTTCTGCGATCCGAGGTCCGACCACGAGCTGGCCAACCTGTTTTGCGAGCAGAATGGAAACGTCGTCGACAGCCGGGGTCCGGGTGTCGACGTCTGGGTCACCGAGTTGACCTATGGCACCTACGATTTTCTGGCGAGGATCAATACGCGGATTGGGAATCGCAACAGTGAGAGCGTTCTCCCGCCCTACCGCGAGATCAAGATCCGGGTGGCGCCATGAGCGTCTCGATGGCAGCGCGAGCCCTTCTCTACCACAGGCGGGCGGATTCCGGGTTGGTCGGCACTGTCTATCGCCAGGACCCGAAGAAGGGGGCCGTGTTCGTCGATCGTGTGACGGTCCCTATCGTGGACTACGCGAGTGACGAGCTTGGCCGGATACCCGCTCTGGATAATGCCGAGAGCGGCCGGTACCTTGTGCAGCTCGCACTGCCCAACGGCGAGGTCAAGACCGAGAGCTTCGACATCATTAAGGGCACAGACACAAAGCTGATCGTCGATATCCCCCATGAAGGACCGCACGAGTGGAGCTCGCTGCAAGCGTTAACCGGTGAGTTCACGGCCGCCGGCGCGGGGCTTGAGCCTGAGGCGTTCCACCGTCGGGTCGACGCCGATTACGTTGGCCGGGATTATGCCACCCTGAGGCAGGATCCGGAGCACGGTTTCCAGCTCCGCTTAATCAATCTCGCCACGGCCGCCGCTTCGCTGCTCGCTTCTGACACCTTGCCGCGTCTCGCGGCACTGATTCATCGGGGTGCCGCCGTGGGAGAGGCTGAAGCGGGGCTGGGTGGCGGCTTCGAGATCGAGCAGCCTGCCAAGGAGGACAACGACTACGCGCTGTTCGAGTTCGTGCACGCCGGATCCCTCGGCGACGGCGCCGGGAAGGGTTCGTTCCATTTCGGCCCGGGGTCCGGTATCGAGCGAGCCTACCTGCTTGAGAAGTCGGCGAGGGGCGCCAGCCTGATCTGCCTGCCTGCACCATGGACGAAGGAAGGTGAGGAGACGGAGATCCAGCTGCTGCTAAACAAGAGGACCCTCGGTGGTGAGCCCGACTACACACTGACGATCGGCGACCCGATGATCAATACCGCGCTCGGCTACATCAACAACGGCGCCCTGCACGAGGCCGCCAGGTTGGTCGACTTCCAGACCGCGAAAAACCTGCTCTTTCACAAGATCAGCAGTCCGTTGCCGGCGACCATGGGCGGCTACCTGCTGGTGCTGGGTCTCGACCGCAGCGCCTACAAGTCGCGGTCCGACGACTGGAAGAACTGGATCGACAACCTGTACCACTGGTTCGAGTGGCTGCCCGACGGCGCAATCCTGCGCTCGGCGCTTTACTTCGTCCTCGGGGACAAGGACCGGAACGCGGCCTACAACGCGGTGATGACGGCCTACGACCGCGGTCTCCCGTACTTCACCTTCGGCCTGAACCTGATGCTCGAAGGCATGCGGCGCTTTGCCAATGAGGGCGAGACCGCGGCCAAGGAGCGCCTCGAGACGCTGGAAGTCATCGCGCGCGTGACCGACCCGTCTCAAACCTTTCTGACTGTCGAGGTCTCCCGGCAGTGGCGGGCCGGGTAGGTCCAGCGGCCTGGCGTGGTCCACCATGACCGACACGCTCACCGTCACGATGCTCCCGGCCAAGGAGGGCGACTGTTTGATCGTCGCTTACGGGCCGGCCAGCAACCCGAAGTACCTCCTCATCGACGCCGGCCGGGCCTGGACCTACAAGAACGCTCTCAAGCGGCACCTGTCAGACCACGCCATCAAGGAGCTCGAGCTGTTAGTCGTCACGCACGTCGATCGCGATCACATCGACGGCATGCTGTCGTTGATGCAGGACGCCGCGCTCGACCTGCGTGCCAGAGACGTCTGGTTCAATACTTGGGATCACCTCAACGGGAACGCGATCGAGGCCCTATCGACCGACAACGATTTGGAGTCGTTCGGTGCCAAGATGGGCGAAGAGCTGAGCCCACTCATCGTGGAGAAGGGCTGGACATGGAACGGTAAGTTCAGCGCCGCAGCGGTGGAGCTCGCCGATCAGCCGGCCGACAACGTGATCCAGCTCGGGAATCTCAAGCTGACTCTGCTGTCTCCCAGCCGGGAGAAGCTCGATGCGCTGAAACCGGTCTGGGCGAAGGAATGCAAGAAAGCCGGGATCACGCCCGGTGCGATGCTCGAGGAGTACGTAATCGATGAGGACGATGACATCGAGTCCTTCGGCGCAATCGATATCGAGGCGTTAGCGGCAGAAACCTTCATCGACGACCACTCCGAAGCTAACGGCTCCAGCATCGCCTTCATGCTGGAATACGGCGGCAAAAGACTGCTGCTCGCCGGCGACGCGCACGCCGACTTGCTCGAACGGCGGCTGAAAGCACTAGGCGCGTCCGCGACCGATCCCTTGCGCGTCGATGCGTTCAAGATCCCGCACCACGGCAGCAAGTACAACCTGTCGAAGGACCTCATAGAGTTGCTCGAATGCAAGCACTTCCTGGTCTCGACCAACGGCAACTACTTTAAGCATCCCGACGACGTTGCCATGGCAAGGCTGATCAAATTCGGCACCGCCGACTCGACGATCCACTTCAACTACAAGACCGACTACAACCGGCACTGGGAGAACCGCGGCTGGCAGCGCCGCTACAAGTACCGGGTCGAGTATCCGGACGACGGCCGCGAGGGTTTCAAGGAGCTGAGGCTTTAGTTCAAGGTTCAAGGGGTCAGGTCCACCGGCGAGGCTCGAATCTAGTCGTTCAATTCACGTTGCAGTCAGAAGAGCGAACTCGGCTTGATCTGCAACCAGACCTGGTCGGTCGCACGCTCGACACTACAGAAGTCCTGCGCTGGATTGCAACGATACGTCAGGAGCATCTTCTCACGCACGTTTGAGAGCCGATCCGGCTGAAAAATTGCGCCATTGACGCCGTTATACCGTGCGGATTGGTCGAGAATGCCATTCGCGTTTTGATCGACGAGAAAATTGCCGAGCGACTGAGTAAAAGCATAGCTTTTCCGGCTCACGAGGTCCGGAAACGCGGTCTTCCTGCCGCGCAGATCGATGAGCAGCGCATCGCATCGGACATCGAATAGCCGGCGCTCCCCGGTAATGACGCCGTCCTCCGTCGCGTAGCTATCCATCAGAAATTGCTGCCACTGGAAGACAGTCTCGTAAACGGTGGTCTCGACCTCGAGCGAGCCGTGCCAGACGCCGAAGCGCCGCGCGTCACTGAAG
Source organism: Betaproteobacteria bacterium RIFCSPLOWO2_12_FULL_62_13 (assembly GCA_001771985.1). Taxonomy (GTDB): domain Bacteria; phylum Pseudomonadota; class Gammaproteobacteria; order Burkholderiales; family SG8-41; genus DSOT01. The sequence continues at coordinate 5,985 of MERG01000282.1, forward strand.
CGGGTCTCCTGCCAAGTCGAGGGATCAAAAGAGTAGCCAACGACGGTCCCGTAATCGAAGGGCCGCGTGATGATCGCTGCCGGTGTCGGCACGCGCTCCTCGGCTTCCGCGGCTATCGCCACCGCCCGTTCATGCGGGTCGCTCGAGCGGTCATCGAAGAGGTCCTGCGATTCACGGATCGTCTTGATGTTCCGGATGAGGTCGTCATGGAAATCGACGTTTGCCGAGCAGAGGTCGCCGAACACTCACGTACCCCGTTCGAAGTCGAGATAACGGCGCAGCGCAAGCAGGCCCTCGAATCCGTGCTCGACGACGATATCGACGGGCCTCGCGCCAAAGCGTCGGTTGGTTGTCGTCATCCAGCGGTAGGCGAGGTCCCGATCCTGCGGAAAGAGGATGCGCAAGGACTTGCGTATGCCGAGCAGATGTCCCGCCCGATCGAGTAAGTCGCGGTTGTCGGCGAGCGGCTCGCCCCTGCGGTAGCGCGAGAGCGTGGACCGGTTTTCGGGCGAGAGTCCGAGCAACGCAGCCTGCTCGCTTGACGAGAGTTGCCAGTGCTCGAAAAGCTGGGTAACCAGTCGCGCCAGACGCTCGCGGGCTTCGCGTCCCCTGACATTCACCTGCGGTTCTGGCTGAATCGCGAGGGCCTCATTCATGAGTCCAGCTCCGAGAATGATGAACCATCAACACAATCGCGTGGGGACGAAATGCGCTAAACGAATGAGGCCTGATATACAACCAGACCACATCGCTTCATTTCGCTTTATTCGGAACCTGGCAATTAGTTCACTCTAGCGCCGGATGCCTTGATGACCCTTGCCCACTGGGCAATCTCGGCCTTTATGAAACGAGCGAAGTCTTGGGGAGAACCGGGGGCGATCTGCAAGCCCTGGTTCTTGAGGCGCGCGCTCACCTCGGGCATTGCCAGAAGCCCGGCGACGTCCGTATTCATCTTTTGCACAATGGCCTTGGGCGTATTGGCAGGCGCGACGATGCCGTAGGATGCCCCCGACTCGAATCCCGGGAGGTCCGCCTCCGAGATCGTAGGCAGGTCCGGCAGCAGCGGTGATCTTTGCTTGCTGGTGATGCCGAGCGCGCGCAAGCGGCCCGCCTTGATGTGCGGCAGCGACGGGGGAATGCTCGCGAAATACGTCGTCACACGTCCGCCGATCACGTCGATCAGCGCCGGTCCCCCGCCTTTGTACGGCACGTGAATCATGTTGATCCCGGCCAGTTGCTTGAACTCCTCCGCGGCAAGATGCGTGGAGCTGCCGTTGCCGCCGGAGGCGTAAGTGAGCGTTCCTGGCTTCGCCTTTGCCAGCGCGATGAGGTCCTTCACTGATTTGGCCGGTGTCGAGGGATGTACGACCAGCGCGAACGGCGAGGTCGCAATAAGGATCACGGGCTCGAAGTCCTTTATCGGGTCGAACGGCACCTTCTTGAAGAGGCTCGGTGCAATGGCGTTCGTACTGTTGAACAGAAAGATCGTATAGCCGTCCGGGGTTGAGCGCGCGGCGATTTCAGCCGCGATGTTCCCGCCCGCGCCGGGCCGATTGTCAACAACAACCTGCTGACCCCAGGATTCCGTGAGCTTTCCACCAACGAGACGCGCAATCATGTCGTTGCCGCCCCCGGGCGCGAACGGAACGATGAAGCGGATCGGCTTGTCCGGATAGGGCTGGGCTTCAACGCCGTCGGGCAACCCGACCGCCGTTCCCACAACCAGGGAAAAGAGATACGGGTAAAACGTCATGCAGCTTTGCCGTTTCTTCATAAGCGCCTCCGTACGGTTCGGCGGCCGGGGACCTGCTTTCTTTATCCGGCCTGCGTGAGCTGGCGGACCATCTCGTCCATGTGCTCGCGCGTTATTTTGCTCAGCTCTTCCCGGCTGAGGTAGTAGATCGGATGCGGCAGCTCGATGCAGGCGTGGCCGGGCATGCCTTTCCCCCTGTATTGAACCTCCAGCGCATTTCTGAACGCGGAGGTGATGACGACGGTTGTCGGGATGCCGCGCCTTTCCAGCTCGACGGAGGTGTGCACACTGCACACCGTGCAAGACCCTCACCCACCCAGCGCACAGATGACGACGTCGCATTTACGGGCCATCTCCTCGATCGTCTCGAGTGGAGCGGGCTTGGAGTAATGGATGCCGCGGAAGTTCAGCAGCTCCTTGACTCCGTGGCGCTGCTTGAGGTCCGCGCCGGCTGCCTCGAGGATGATGTCGGCCTGTTCCTTGGTGTTGTCGTAGAGCCCGACGATCTTGCCGGCGAGGTTAGGCGGTCGCTTCGCCAAGGGCACCGATTTCGTTTCGCCTACCGAGGGATCGTAGAAAGCGCTCATATGATTGGTTCTCCTGGTTGGTGCAGGTACCGCAGGCCGGCGATCAAACATCGTAGGAAACCGAGACGCCGCGAGTGGTTTCGTTCCAGCCATGGAGCACGGCGGTGGTCGCGCCGGGCCGCCCACCTGCCACAATCAGGAAGAGCCGGCTCGGCTCCTGGATTGTCGGAACGAAGCAGTCGTCATCGTTCGGGTCAACCTTTGTGACGTAACGGTTGAGGCGCTCGATGCGCCACAGCCCCCCCTGCCTGAGCTGCCCGACGCGGCGGCCGGCTTTCTCACGCAGGAGCTTGTGGACATCGGCCTTCGAATAGCCGGCTTTCGCAAAGTTGTCCGCAATATCCGGCGCGAGCGCCACCACCATGTCGGTTGCGCGCCATGCGTTCATGCCGCCCATGTTGGCCATGCAGTCGGTTGTGGCGACGTGAAGGCGCTGCGGGTCGTCGTTCGCGTCGTCGTGGGTGAGCTGCGGGTTCTCGCACTGCACGACGGTGATGACGTTCTGGTCCGCCTTGAAGCCCCGATCCACCGACAGCGGCTCCCATGGGCTCTCCTCCTCGCTCTCCCGGATGCAGAAAGTGTAGCGCGAGGGCTGTCCGAAGCAGCTGAAAGAGGCCTCGGGATAGCCGCCACCGACGTTGTAGAGAATGAGTCGCGCGGTGCGTCCGATCGTCGCGTTTGCGCGATGTCCCGGGCCGAAGCAGCCGCGGCCGCCGTTGATGCCGATTTTCCGGCCATAGGGGCCGTTGACGATGATCAGTGGCGAGACGCCGTGAATCGTCGTCTGCACGCCGTGCATATTGAGCTTCTCGTCGAGGATCGCCTGCATCGCGCCGATGATGACGGGCATGTACTCCGGCAGCGCCCCGGCCATGACGGCATGCTCGGCGACCCGGCGCACCGTCAGGGGCTCGAAATTCGGTGGGACCGGGCCGAGCTCTTCGTCGGGATCACGCCGCGTGCCGCGGAGCATCGCGGTCACGAGCTCTTCAGTCGGCGGGACGATAGGCAGGCCGTCGGACCAAGGCCTCGTGTAGAAATACTCAATGGCGTCGTAAACTGTTCCGCCCAGCTCAGCCGTCGGCATAGGGTCGTGTCCCTGTCGTGAGTGTTGTGAGCCATCGTAGCGTACCGGTAACATGCGCTCAATACATCGCTACAAGATCTCCGCGGCGGCGGAAACACTCGAGCGTTCGCAATCGGGAGCGGCGACGTTGTGGAGCGTATCACTTCGCTCGCATTTGAACCCGCTCCATCGACTCCCAAATATTTCGAGGACTATCTCCGGTCCGAAATCGTCAAATGGGCAAAGGCAGTCAAAGCGTCTGGCACACGAGTGGATTGACATCCCTTGCACCATCTCTTCTTCACTCGCTCTCCCCTGATTCTCAGCATGCGGGGCGGGAGCGGATCGCGTCGGC
>MERG01000283.1:0-680 GCA_001771985.1 Betaproteobacteria bacterium RIFCSPLOWO2_12_FULL_62_13
AGGCGGTCGTCGTCGATGTCGCGCTGGCCGTGGGTGGTGGCGTTGAAGTCCACCCGGTCGATGATGCCCTTGAGCAGCGGATTGGCGTCGGCGATCGCGCGCAGGTGCGTGGTGAGCTGCTCGCCGATCTTGTCCGAGAGCGTGCGGATGACGGACCAAACGGCATCATCCGGATTCTTCGGCTCGATCGGCAAATAGAAGCGGACGAGTTTCTTGTCGTGCTTTACGAGTTTGAACGCCTTGGCGCGGGAGCCGACTTCTTTGGCAACGCGGCTCAGCTCATCATCGAACACATCGCAGAGGCGCTTCGCGAAGATGAGCGGGAGGATGAACTCTTTGTATTTCGCCGCGTCCTTGGCACCGCGTATCGAGCACGCTGCGTCCCAGATCCAGGATTCGAGAGATTTGTCGCCGTTGCTCATCGTTGTGTGTGATCCTCGTTCATCGATGCCACGTTCTCAGGAAGATTTAACGAGGAATAATTGCAGCGACCGTGGCGTAGCAGCACGGTAAACGTCAGTCAAGGTAACCAGCACATGTAACGAGCCTCGTAAAATTGCCTGACTCTGCTCAGCCCGTTCCGGCCCGAAGCGAGACGCTCCAGGCGTTCGCCGGCACGGACGCGCGCAGGCGCGTCCGAGAATTCCCGGCTCACCCCCCGGCCCCTCTCCGTCCCTCAT
>MERG01000283.1:827-3887 GCA_001771985.1 Betaproteobacteria bacterium RIFCSPLOWO2_12_FULL_62_13
GGGAGATTTGTGGTGCGAATGAGTTGTCACCCATTTGCACGAAGTTCGGTAATGAACGCATGACCCTCCTCCTTTTTTGACGGCTTCTGCATTGATCCCTGCAGCAGAAAGTATAGCGCCATCGCGAGCCACGCGGCACGGGGGCTCGTGTAGAATTGCTTGAATTACGCACGAAAGTACGCGGGGCTGCTCCTTTCCATTGAGAAGCATAACCCGGTCTGCAGCCTCGCGGACGCACCGACTGGAGAGGCAAGACCAGCGACGAATGGAACGTATCAAACGACGCACGGAGGACTGACGATGTCGCGCATCGCCTTCATCGGCATCGGCGCCATGGGCGAGCCCATGGCCGGCAATCTGCTCGCTAAAAATTTCTCGGTCACGGTGATCAAGCACCGGCGGCTCGAGCCCGCGGCGCGGTTGCAAGCTCTTGGCGCCAAGGTCGCTCACAGCCCCGCTGACGCCCTGAAGGGGTGCGGTATCGTCATGCTGAGTCTTCCTACCTCGCGCGAGGTCGAAGAAGTGATTATCGGAGCGCAAGGGCTCGCCGATAGCGCGGCGGCCGGAACCGTAATCGTGGATTGTTCCACGAGCAATCCCGAGAGCACCCGGAAGCTCGCCAAGTTGCTCGCCGCGCGCGACATCGGGTTGGTCGATGCACCCGTGACCCGCGGTGTGCAAGGCGCGCGCCAGGGCACGCTCGCGTTCTTCCTGGGCGGTGACCAGAAGCATATCGATCAGGCGATGCCGGCTTTGAGAGCGATGGGCGACACATTTATCCGATTCGGTCGTGTCGGCGACGGGCATACCGCAAAAATAATCAGCAACGTGCTGAGCTATGCGACGGTGGCGCTCGTCAACGAGGCCCTGATGGTCGGCAGCCGATGCGGAGTCGAGGCGAAGACGCTGAATGAAGCGCTGATGCAAGGGGCACCGAGCAAAGCACTCGAGTCGTTCGGTCCGCGCATCGTGGCCGGCGAGTACGACCCGCCGCGTGTCACGATCGGCCACGTCTGCGAGGACATGCTGCTCGCCCAGGAGCTTGCCGCGGCCGCCTCCGCGCCCACCTTCATGCTCGGCGCGGCGCAGGAGATCTATAGGCTGCTCAATTTGCGCGGGCATGGTGAGCGTGATATGTCCATGATTGCGGAGTTGTGGCGGCCTCCCCGTGAAACGAGCAAGTAAATTCGTTCGAATAGCCCGCGCATAGAAAGACCCAGGCCATGTCTATCATCGATTTCCGGCTTCGTCCGCCGCTCAAGGGGTTCCTCGACATGATCATGTATGCCGATGCGGAACGGCGCGACCGCATCACTCGGCAGCACGGCATGGAGCCCGCGCCTTCCGCGGGGGCGAGATCGATGGAGCTTCTGATCAGCGAAATGGTCGCGGCGGGAGTGACGACCGGCGTGGTGATGGGCCGCTATTCCGACCTTTACGGCTCGGTGAGCAACCAGGACGTCGCCGACATCGTGACGGCCTATCCGGGCCGCTTCATCGGGATCGGTTCCGTGGATCCCAGCAACAGAAAGAACGCGATCAAGCAGATCGACGAGGCGTTGGCCCTGGGATTGAAAGGCATCAACCTCGAGCCGGGCGCCTATCCGGTGCCGATGTACGCCGACGACCGGCGCCTTTATCCGATCTATGCCTACTGCGAGGACAAGGGCATCCCAGTGGTCGTCATGGCGGGGGGCGGTGCCGGTCCGGATTTGAGTTACACCTTTCCAGTGCACATCGACCGCGTCGCGGGAGACTTTCCCGGCCTGCGAATCGCGATCTCGCATGGCGGCTGGCCATGGGTGCAGGAGATACTTCACGTGGCCTTTCGGCGGCCGAACGTGTATGTGTCACCCGACCAATACCTGTGCAACATGGCGGGGACGGATGATTACGTCAAGGCTGCAAACGGCTTTCTCTCGGAGCGGTTCCTCTACGCGAGCTCCTATCCGTTCGTCTCGGTGAAGCAGTACGCCGACTGGTTCCGGCACCTGCCGATCAAACCCGAGCTGATGGAGCGGCTCATGTACCGCAATGCCGCGGAGTTTCTCGGGCTTACCGCCTGAGCGAACGCCGAGGCAGATTACCTCGCCTGCGCGCCGGAAGCTTTAACCACTCCCGCCCATTTCCTGATCTCGGCGGCGACGTGGCGGCCGAACTCCTCCGGGCCTATTCCCGAGGGCGCCGCACCCAGCGTCGAAAGCCTGTCCAGGATCTCCTTCGCCTTCAGCGACGCGGTAATCTCCGAGTGGAGCTTCCTGATGATCGGATCGGGGGTTCCCGCCGGTGCAAACACGCCGTACCAGGACGTGACCTCGTATCCGGGCACACCGGACTCCCGCACCGTCGGCACATCGGGCAGCACCGCGGAACGCTTCGCGCTCGTCACGGCGATCGGGCGAAGCTTCCCCGCCTGGACCATCCTGATTGCGGGCGGCAACCCCATCGAGGCAAGGTGCAGATGGCCGGCCACGAGATCAACGACGACCGGGCCGCCCCCCTTGTACGGGATGTGGACCATCTTCAGTTTGCCCAGCACGTTCAACAGCTCGATCGCGAGGTGGTTGGGCGACCCGGTGACGGCCCCGAAATTCAGCACGCCGGGGTTCGCCCTGGCAAGGGCCATCAGTTCCTTCACGGACTTCACGGGCAGCGACGGATGGACCGCGATGACGCTCGGGAACGTCGCGAGCATGGTGACCGGCGCGAGGTCTCTTTCCATGCTGTACGGCAGGCTCTTGAACAGGCTCTGGCCGATCGCCTGCGGAATCCCGGCCGTGAGCAGCGTGTAGCCGTCGGAGGGAGACTTGGCGACGTAATCGGCGCCGATATTACCGCCTGCGCCGGCGCGGTTCTCGACAACCACCGGCTGCTTGAGGCGCTCATTCAGATGGCGCCCGACCAACCGCGCCAGTATGTCCGTGGCCCCCCCGGGCGAGAACGGCACCACCACCCGGATCGCGCGATTCGGGTAATCCTGCGCCGCCGCGAACGAGGCGATACCCAGTAGAACCGAAAGAGCGATCCACCCGATAGACGTGCGCATGATTCCTCCTCTTT
>MERG01000283.1:4010-7277 GCA_001771985.1 Betaproteobacteria bacterium RIFCSPLOWO2_12_FULL_62_13
GAAGGCCGGGCGCTCGCCCGCAATGTCATTCGGATTTCACATCTCGACCTGCCGGGCGCCGGCCAGGTTTATGTGGATGGCGACTACGCATACATCGGCCATCTCCCGAACAAGCAGGATCTCGGCACCACCATCCTCGACATCTCCGACCCGCGCAAGCCGCACATCGTGTCGCAGATCGTCCTCGACGATCCAGGCTCGCACAGCCACAAGGCGCGCGTGATCGGCGACATCATGATCGTCAACAGCGAGCGCAACATGACCGCGATCGGCCGCAAGGCGGACGAATTGCCGAAGCTGCGCACGCGGCTACGCGATGAGCTGGGACGAGATCCCACCCACGCCGAGCTGGCAGAGGAGCTTGCTGTCAAGGAGTCGGACATCCCGGCGGTCGAAGCGGCCGAGAAGACGCCTTATGAGCAGGGCGGGTTCAAGATCTACGACGTGTCGGACCGCAGCAAACCGAGGCTCATCACGCACCACAGGACGCACGGGCGCGGCGTTCACCGCTTCGATATGGATGCGAATTACGCGTACATCTCGACCGAAATGCCGGGCTACATCGGGAACATTCTCGTGATCTACGACATCCGCAACCCGGCGAAACTCGAGGAAGTATCGCGCTGGTGGTTGCCGGGGCAGCACATCGCGGGCAGCGAGAAACCCTCGTGGCCGGGACGGCAGCACCGCCTGCATCACGCGCTCAGAAACGGCGACAGGCTGTGGGCCGGCTGCTGGCACGGGGGCGTGCGCGTGATCGACGTCTCCGACATCCGCAAGCCGCGCACCATTGGCGAATACAACTATCACCCGCCGTTCGCCGAGCCGTCGCACACTTTCATGGGGGTCCCGTTCCCGATCGACGGCCGGCAGATCGCGCTCGCGATCGACGAGGAAGACCAGGCGCACAGCGCAGAGGAAATGGCGAGGCGCCGCGGCCGCCCGCACGGCTGCCTGTGGGTGTTCGACGTCACCGATCTTCCGAACGTTCAGCCCTTAGCGATCTTCGAGTTGAGCGAACTCGATTCGCCGTGGAGCCGCGCCGCGCCCGGGCGCTTCGGCGCGCACCAGTTCCGGGAACGCATGACTGATACGCTGGTCTACTGCACGTGGTTCGCGGGGGGTTTACGCATCGTTGACATCGCTGACCCGGCGGCGCCCCGAGAAGTCGGCCATTTCATCCCGGAGCCTCCGCGCGGCCAGCCCGGACCCTTGACGAACGACGTGGACCTCGACGAGCACGGGCTGATTTACCTCGTCGATCGCGGCCCCGGCCTTAATATTCTCGAGTTCAAGCGGCCGAGCGCATGACGAGTGAACAAAAAATCGTCACCCCGGCGCAAGCCGGGGTCCAGACAAAAGCCCACTGGATTCCGGTTTCCACCGGAATGACGGAGCGGCGGTGACGAGCGACGAGCAGGGCGACAGCTTGTCTCTTGTCGAGTGTGGCGGATGCGGACCACTCGCCATACGGACTATCGTGAAGTCGGGAGATGGTGAGAAGAAGTTTTTTCGCTCTCTCCCTCACGCCCTTACGCTCTCACGGCCTCAATCGAGTCGTATGTTCGCGTCCTTGATGACCTTGGCCCACTTCGGTATCTCGCGCTGGATGTGATCGGCGAACTCTCTTGGCGTGCCGCCGACGATCTCCGCGCCGAGCGTCCCGAGCCGATCACGCACGTCCGGAAGTTGCAGCAGGCGGTTTATCTCGGCATTGAGTTTGTTGACGATCCCCGCGGGTGTGCCTGCGGGGACCAGGACCCCGTGCCAGGTGGTTGCCGCGAACCCCGGCACACCTGCTTCCGCCACCGTCGGCAGTTCCCGAAACGCGCGTGCGCGTTGCGGAGTCGTCACCGCCAGGGGGCGCAGCCGCTTCGCCTGGAGATGCGGCTGCACCGAGAGTGCCGTGGCGAACATGAGCTGCGTTTGCCCGGCGATCAAGTCGATCAGCGCCGGCGCGGCGCTCTTGTAAGAGATGTGGACGATGTGGGTTCCGGTCATGGTCTTGAAGAGTTCCGCCGCGAGGTGCGCCACCGCGCCCATGCCGGAGCCTGAATAATTGAGCTGCCCCGGTCGCGAGCGCGCGAGCGTGATGAGGTCCTTGACCGAGGTTACCGGAAGGGACGGATGCACGACGAGAATGTTGGGCTGGGTGGCGACCAGCACCACCGGCTCGAAATCCTTGATCGGATCGAACCCCAGCCGCTTGTATAGGCTCACGTTGGCATCAAAGGTGGCAACGTTGCCGCTCAGCAGCGTATAGCCGTCGGGAGGCGACTTGGCGGCCACTTCCGTACCAATGTTGCCGGCCGCGCCGGCACGGTTCTCCACGACCACGGGTTGACCCAGGCTCTCCGAGAGCTTTTGCGAGATCAGGCGCGCCAGGATGTCGGTCGGCCCGCCGGGCAGATTCGGGGCGATGAAACGAAGCGGTTTCGACGGATAGTCCTGCGCCGGAGCGCTCGCGCAAAGACCTGCTAACGCGGCGATGTAGAGCACAACGCGCGCGATGTGTCGCATGATTGATATGGTTCTCCTCCTCTTGTATTCGTGAGATCGTGAGGTCGGGAGATCGTAAGTGGAGGAGAAAAATCTCTTCCCCCTTACGCCCTCACGCTCTCCCGATTTCACGGCCTCGACTAGCTGATCCCGGTCCTGGCAAAAACCTGCTTCGCGTCCTGCGAGGTAAGCGCGCGGGCCAATACACGTGCGGCGTCTTGTGCCGCGCTTGATACGGTCGCAGCCGCATCGTAGCTCGTCACATTCTGGATTTCATCAGGCAGCGGCGCAGCAAGCTTGACCGCACAGCCCCTGTCGATCAGCACCATGATCTCCGAGATCTGCGCGAGGCCGACCGCGGCCGGAGGATGTTCGGCGACATACTCCATGACCGCCGCGCCTGAGTCGACAACGGCGATTCTGGGGCCAAGCGCCTGCACCAACCCGAGCTGTTCCATGAGCTTCGCGGCGTAAAGGCCGCTCGAAGCGCGGTTGTAGACCACTGCCGTTGCGCCGAGCAGAAGTTTCTTCAAGGCGGCGGTGCCAGCGAGATCGGGGATCGGCGCGCCGGCATGGATGACGACCCCCATGCGCGAACGTCCCACGAAGGCGCGGCTGTCGGCGACAAGTACTCCCTGTCTTGTGAACTCGTCCATGACCGCCGGCGGCGCGACAATCACGTCCGCTGTTTCGCCCGCCTCGATGCGTTTGCGGACTTCGGGTCCTGTCGCAAAATCGACGGTTACGCGAGTTCCCGTGGTGCGCTCG
>MERG01000284.1:0-15993 GCA_001771985.1 Betaproteobacteria bacterium RIFCSPLOWO2_12_FULL_62_13
GAGGTCTCGCCATTGACGTGGCTTCCATAGCTATATTGACTACAGAAGTTTACCATAATTAAGCTCATCTTGAAAGCGACTTAGAATCAGGACACTGCGGCTAACCTCGGCGGGAGCTGTCATTCCCGCGCAGGCGGGAATCCATAGGATGCCCGTTTGACAAATCGATCGCAAGAGCTCTGTCGAAGTGAATTCCCGTGACATTCACCGCGGGGAATGTAAACGCAATACGCCTTGTTCAACGCCGTATGGATTCCCGTTTGCACGGGAATGACACAGGAAAGTCGGAAGCGCTGCTTTAAGGCATCACCTCACAAAACTCGTAAATCTCGGCGTCAGCGACCTGTTTCCTGACGGGCAGGGGCGCCTTGGCAAACCATTGGTGCGGATTGTGTTTGTCGACCTCGTCCCCGAGGAATCTGATCAAGTCGCAGGTCGGCTCGGTTACGTTTTTTCGCCAGGACTCGTCGTTCTTCACGTACGCGAGGTACATGTTCTTCATGCAGTTTCGTCTGCAGAAGTGGAACGCCGAACAGCCCTCGCACGGCATGCTCGGATGCGGCTGCAGCGGGCTCTTCCGGAGCCAATTCGCTGCGACATCGCCTTGCAGCAACTCGTGCATATACAGCATGTCCGGGCAGGGATAAATCTTTCCGTCCGGCATTACGTTGAGCAGGTTGGTCGATACCCGGCACTGGCTGAGGCCGCCGGACAGTTCGTTGATCCGCGAGGGGACCACCTTGTTTCTCACCGTTCCCATGACGGGCACAACGGGGTATAGATCAGCGGCGGTGAAGAACCTCGCGACGAGCCGCGCCAGGACTTCTTTCCTCTTTCTTACCGATTCCGGGGTGTATGCGCGTTCATCCTGGGCGAACTGGAAATAGACATAATCGAAAATTTCTGTCAGTGCGTCGAGTTCTTCGAACGTCGTTTCCCCGCTCCACCATGTGACTCGCGCGGTCAACGTCCCGAGAATCCTGTCGCGGATGCGGTTTATATTCGCGAGTATCTTCCGGTAGACACCTTTTCCCCTGAAACCGTCGGTGAGCTCTTCCCCTCCATCCACAGAGACCATGATGTTGGACAATCTGGCCAGGATTTTTCCGGGGATGCGGCTCAGCAGAGTGCCGTTGGTCTGAAGGTTGAACCGGCAATGCGCAAATCGCCCCATCAGTTCCACGATGAACCTGGTGTTCAGCGTAGGTTCGCCTCCATAGAGCGTGATGTATACCTCCTTGTCGCTCAGGTGCTTCTTGAGGAAAGCCTCAAGCTGGACCGCCGAGTAGGTTGCGTTCCTTTGCGAGCCCAGGACATCACCGACTGCCAGGACGCAATAACTGCAGCGTAGATTGCACTTCAGCGTAGTGAGCAACTGCAGTTCGACGCGATTCCCGACAACGGCCGGCTCGTCGGATCTCGGGAGGTTTTTCGGCTCCATAACGCGGTGTCGGGCGGGCAGCTAAGTGCCGGCCAAATATACTGCGTCAGCCGAAACCGGGGAATGGGTAACCATCACGGCATTTTGATCTGGATCAAGGTCTTCCCGCGCGTAACGCATAGACTTCGCAATATTACTGTATCGAAGGGGAAACGGTCATGAAATACCAGGATCCTGCGTGCGCGTATTGTCCGCCCACCGTGCGTGCCTGCCGCCAAGGTGAAGCTGAGGACCGCGGCCCCGGTTTCTGCCCAACCAAAGTCGACCCCGATAGCCAGAATGTCGCGCGCGCGCTCTACGACGACCCGGAAACGCGCAGGATTTCTCACGAATCGGCGCTGGTCGAGTCCGAAGGTTACTGCAAGTGGACGCGGGTCGAGGAGATCGTCCAGTTCGCCAAGCGCATGGGCTACCGCAAGATAGGGATCGCGAACTGCATCAGCTTCGTCGATCATGCGTACGTGCTGAGCGGCATCCTGGAGAGCCATGGTTTCGAGGTCGTGTCGGTCGCGTGCAAGAACGGCAGCATTCCGAAGGAAGACCTGGGGATCGCCGATCACGAGAAGGTCCGCCCCGGGCAGTTCGAGGCGCTGTGCAATCCGGTGGCCCAGGCCGAAATGCTCGCGGCCCACGGCTGCGAATTGAACGTCGTGCTGGGGCTTTGCATCGGCCACGACAGCCTGTTCTTCAAGTACGCGAAGGGGCTGACGACCGTGCTGGTTGCCAAGGATCGCGTCCTCGCTCACAACCCGGTGGCCGCGCTGCAGCTTGCGGATACCTATTACAGCCGGCTGTGGGGACCGAACAAAGCCGCGACGCGACCGAAGCTTCCGCCGGCGGGGCGGCGAAGCGCGAAGCGTTGAGGACAGCGCGCCATGCTCATTGAAGATCGGACTTGCCACCATGCGTGCCGGGCGGTTCTCGGCATGCGCAGAGCGCGGGGGCGCTCGAGCATCGTTCCGTGCCGCGGCCGGCAGAAGCGCCGCAGCGGAACAGGTGCTCGCAGCGATCAAGGCAAGCTGCACTGAGGACGGCAACAAATTGCACCGCCTGGGCCTACTTTCCGGCAGAATAGGCAAGAAATGCTGACGGAGGGTTTCGCATGACTGCTGGAAGAGAAAATGAGGATAATGGGCGGGAAATCAACCTCGAGGAAGTCGCCAAACTGATCGATGCCCTGGAACAGGATCTGAAGGAAGTCCAGAGCGGCTCCCGAGACATTCAACTCCTGAGAGACGAGGTGGAAACGCTCAAGAATGTGCTCAACTCGCCGGTGCGCCGGCACCATTGGGTGAGGGATGGGTTGCACGGCGTGCGCGAGGCTTTCGAGAAGGCAATGGACAAGGCCATAGCCGAGGGCGTGAAGGGCAGCCAATACATTGCGGAAATCGGCAGAATCCTGGGGATGTGATTTCAGTTCAACAACCCGCCAGAAAATCAAGTAGTTGTTTCGCGCCCGGGGCGTGTCTCGAGGCTTCGTGTCCAAGCTGTATCTGGGAATGCGCAGCGGCAGACGGCGTGGCGTTTTGTGCGCGCATCACCACAATTTCCCTGCAAACCGACGAAATCTTGCGCTAGATCAAAAAGGAAACTGTGCGAAAACATTAGATTTCGTTTGCAAGTTAAGATGTAGCTTCACGAGGCCCCTGGTGCCGGACAAGACGGCGAGGTGCCGGGCACCGTCAATTACCTAAGGCAGGATTGATGTGAAGGCAAACCAAAAGTCGAGATTCGAGATTGTGGCGCGAGAGGATTTTTCGGACGTTACATACCTGTTGGAGATTCATCATCCCCTGATGGCGAAGGCCGCGCGGCCGGGCCAGTTCGTCATCGTCATGTCGCACGAGCACGGCGAGCGCATCCCGCTGACCATCGCTGACTTCGACCGCAAGAAGGGTACCGTCACTTTGGTCGTGCAGGCGGTCGGCAAGACCACCCGCGAGATGCAGCAGAACTGCCAGGTGGGCACTACGCTCTACGGCGTGGCCGGTCCGATGGGCGTGCCCAGTCGTACCAGCGGCGCCAGGAAAATCGTGTGTGTCGGCGGCGGCCTGGGTGTCGCCCCGATCTTTCCCCAGGCGCGGGCCTTCAAGGAAGGCGGCGCCTACGTCATCGGCGTCGTCGGGTTCCGCACCAAGGATCTCGTTTTCTGGCAAGACAAATTCCGCGCCTGCTGCGACGAGTTCATCGTGTGTACGGATGATGGATCAGCGGGGATCAAGGGGCTCATCACGGACGGGGTCAAGCTGGCGATCCAGAAGCATCCCGATATCGGCGAGCTCGTCGCCATCGGGCCGCCGGTCATGATGAGGGCATGCGCTGAAGTGACGCGGCCTCACAAGATCAAGACCGTAGTAAGCCTTAATCCGATCATGGTCGACGGCACGGGAATGTGCGGCGGCTGCCGGGTAAAGGTCGGCGGCCAGGTGCGGTTCGCGTGCGTCGACGGCCCGGACTTCGACGGTCACCAGGTCGACTTCGACGACCTGATGTCCCGGCTGCGGCGCTTTACCCGGGAAGAGAAGTCAGCCATGGAGCGCTGGTCGGAAAGCTGCCGCATGAAGAACCAGATCGCTCCTGGGACACTCGCCTCGCTGTTGCCGGCTCAGGCGGGATCTGATTTATCAGATGGATCCCTTGTGCTACCCGATCCATTTGAAGAAGTGGAAGGAGGTTAGCATGACTCAATGTAAGGATTTCTGCCGCGCGATCGCAATACGGAGCGTGCGCCTCGGGATGGGGCGTTCAGCGATAAGACTGGAGAGGTAACAGCGGATGGCAAAGAAGAAGACGATACGGACCATTCCGCAGGAACGCGCCCCGGTCAGCGAGCAGGATCCGCTCGAGCGCGCCAAGAATTTTGCCGAAGTTTCCTGCGGCTTTCGCCTCCAGGATGCGCTGCACGAGGCGGAGCGCTGCCTGCTTTGTCCGGATCCGGCCTGTGTCGAGGGCTGTCCGGTCAGCATCGACATCCCCGGTTTCATCCGGATGATCAGCGCCAAGGATTTTCGCGGCGCCTACGACGTCATCAGCGACACCAATCTCCTGCCCGCCATTTGCGGCCGCGTCTGCCCGCAGGAGAGCCAGTGCGAAGGCGTGTGTCCGGTGGGCGAGACGCTGGAACCGGTCGCGATCGGCCGGCTCGAGCGCTGGGTCGGCGACCTCGCCATCGCGGAGAGCTGGACCAGCATTCCCTATATTGAGGCGAGCGGTTTCAAGATCGGAATTGTCGGGTCGGGACCCGCCGGCATGGCGTGCGCGGCCGACATGGCCAAGGCGGGGTGCGACGTCACGGTTTACGAGGCCTTCCATCAACCGGGCGGCGTCTTGAGATACGGGATTCCCGATTTCCGGCTACCGAACGCGGTGATCGACGCCGAAATCGGGAACCTGCGCAAGCTCGGCGTCAAGTTCGAATGCAACACTCTGGTCGGGCGCCTGTTCACGATCGAGCAGATGATCGACGAGTTGGGCTTTCACGCCGTCTTCATCGGGACCGGTGCGGGGTCTCCAACATTGCCGGGGATTCCAGGCGACTCCCTGAACGGTGTGCTCTCGGCAAACGAGCTGCTGACGCGCTGCAACCTCATGCTCGCGCGCGAGTTCCCGAACTACGACACGCCCGTGCCCCTTGGCCGGCGGGTTGCGGTCATCGGTTCGGGCAACACGGCGATGGACGCCATGCGGGTCTGCTTGAGGCTGGGCGCGGAGAAGGTGCATTGCATCTATCGCCGCACCAAGGCGGAAAGCCCGGCGCGGGCCGAGGAGATCCATCATGCCGAGGAGGAAGGCATCGAGTTTCATTGGCTGACGAACCCGGTCGATATCCTCGACGACGGCAAGGGCAATGTCCGCGGCATGCGCTGCATCCGCATGGAGCTCGGTGAGCCGGACGACTCGGGCCGGCGCCGCCCGGTTCCGGTCGCGGGGAGTGAGTTTGAGTTCGCGTGCGACATGATCGTGTTTGCCATCGGGACCAATGCGAATCCGATCATCGGCCAGACCTCGAAACTCAAGCTCAACAAGCGCGGTTATATCGAGGCTGACGTAAACCTCGCTACCTCCATGGCGGGCGTGTTCGCCGGCGGCGACATCGTAACCGGGGCCGCCACCGTCATCGAAGCGATGGGCGCCGGCCGCAGGGCCGCCCGCAGCATGAAGGCTTATCTCGGAATTCGTGATACCGGCATCGATGATCTCGCTGAAGGGAGCGGCAGCGCCGGCAAACTGTTCGGAATCGATCTCAGGGAACGGAATTTTACACGCATCCGCGTGGCTAATTGAGACCCCGACGAATGACTGACATGGAAAGATGATGAACGATACGTCCACATTGCAACCCGTGAGAAAAGCTGCGCAGCAAGTTCGGCCGCCTGCCGGCGAGAAGAAGGTCACCACTTTGACGGAGCACATCGTCGAGGTGGTCAGCGATTCCGGCGAGGGCGCGCAAAGATGCGGCCAGTCCCTCGGGGCGATCGCCGCGCGTATGGGTAACGGCGTCTGGACGGTCGAGATCATCCCCGCTGAAATCCAGCCCCCCGCGCGAAGCATTGCCGGAGCGAGCGGCAACCGTGTTCGTCTGGGGTCAGGCCGCGTCACAAACGGAGGCGATGAAGCGGACCTGGTGGTGGCGTTCAACGAGCAGGTGCTGATCGGCCGGGTGCGCGCCGGTGAGCTCAAGCCTGGCTGCATCATTCTCCTGGAAAGCATGTGGCGGGACGATCGGGACCCGAAGATCGCGGCATCGTATGTCGAGACCTGCAAGCAGCTCGTGGCCGAAGGGTACAAGGTGTACGAGATCCCGATGGAGCGCGAGTGCCGCCCGCTCATTACCGACCCGCGGCGCGGCAAGAACATGTTCGCGCTGGGCATGCTGTGCAGCATCTACAGCCTCGATTTGCAGCCCGCGCGCGACCAGATCACGTTCGCCTTCCGCAAGAAAGACGAGAAAGTCGTCAAGGCGAATCACGCGCTGCTGGAGGCGGGCTACAAATGGGCGGAGGCCAACCTCGACTTCAAGTTCCGGATTCCGGCGGTGCGGGCAACCGAGCCGCAGATCGTGATCAACGGCAACACGGCGCTGGCTCTCGGCACCCTCGCTTCGGGGATGGAGATTTGCGCCATGTATCCCATCACGCCCGCCACGTCGGCGTCGCACTATCTGAGCGAAGTCTTCGAAAAGGTGGGCGGCATCGTGCATCAGGCGGAGGACGAGATCGCGGCTTGCTCTTTCGCGATCGGCGCCTCGTACGCCGGCAAATGCGCCGTCACGATTACTTCCGGCCCCGGCTATTCGCTCAAGCAGGAAGCGCTGGGACTGGCGGTGATGGGCGAGATTCCGCTGGTCGTTGTGAACGTCCAGCGCGGCGGACCGAGCACCGGTCTGCCGACGAAAGCGGAACAGGGCGATCTTCTGACCGCCATGTTCGGCAGCCACGGCGATGCGCCGAAAGTGGTCATGGCGGCGAGCACCATCGAGGACTGCTTCTACTCCATGATCACCGCGCGCAAGATCGCCGAGACTTTCAACATGGTGGTGGTCGTGCTCTCGGATGCGAACCTCGCCACTTCTCAGCAGCCCTTTCGGCGGCCGCAGTTCAGTGAGACCTGGCTCGCGCCGCCGGTGGACCAGAGCGCCGTTTCAGAGGGCGTAACGCCCTACGACTGGGACGGCGCCACCGGGCTTGCGCGCCGCGTCGTTCCGGGGCAACCCAATGGCATGCACTGCCTGACCGGGCTCGCTCATGATCGCTTGAGCCACGTCGCCTACGACCCGGAGATCAATGAGGAAGCGATCCGGCACCGCAGCCTGAAGCTTGCCGCATTGCAGAAGACGCTGAAGACCCCGCCGCTGTTCGGCGGCGAGGACGGCGACCTGCTCGTCGTCGGCTGGGGCAGCACCAAAGGGGCAATCGAGGAGGCGGTCGAGCGCCTGCGCACGGAGGGGTGCAAGGTTTCCTCCATGCACCTCAGGTTCCTCCAGCCATTGCCTGCGGGCATCAAGGAGGTGCTACAGCGATTCAAGAAAGTGATGACGATCGAGGGCAACTGGTGCGACCGCCCGGAGGACGAGATCATCGACGAGACCAATCGCCGCTATTCCGCCCTGGCAATGCTGCTGCGGGCGCGCTACCTGGTCGATGTGGACTGCTGGAGCGAGGTGCAAGGCCAGCCCATCAAGCCCGGCACGATCTATCGTGTGATCCGCGAAAATCTGGAAAACGAAGCGAGGAAGTAACCATGACCATTCACGGGACTGAATGCCTGCTGCGGATGTATGAGGAGAATCCCGATCTGGAGGATTATCAGGGCGGCGTGCCGCGCTGGTGCACCGGCTGCGGCGACAACGCCATTCTCGCGGCCGTGCAGCGGCTGTGCCGCGACGAAGCGCTGCGCCCCGAGAAAACCATGTTCGTATCGGGGATCGGCTGCTCGAGCCGCTTTCCCCATTATATGAAGACCTACGGATTCCACGGCATCCATGGACGGGCGCTGCCGGTCGCCGAGGGCATCAAGATGGCGCGGCCGGATCTTCACGTCTTCGTCAACACCGGTGACGGGGACTGCTGCAGCATCGGCGCCGCTCACTGGATCCACGCGATCCGTTACAACATGAACATGACGGTGATGCTGCACGACAATGAGATCTACGGGCTCACAAAGATGCAGGCATCGCCGACCTCGCCGAAAGGGCTGCGCAGCAACACCACGCCGCGCGGCGCCTACCTGAATGCGCTGAATCCGCTGAGCATCACGCTCGGGGTCCAGAACGTCTCGTTCGTCGCGCAGGCGGTCGACTGGATTCCGGAGGTGCTCTACGAGATCATCGCGGCGGCTTTCCGCCACAAGGGGTTCTCCTTCGTGCGCATCATGCAGCGCTGTCCGGAATGGCTGCCAAACCATTTCGAGCCCTGGCTCAACGATCCGCAGAAGACGCTGCTCCTCACCCACGAGCATGGCCTGCGAGTGAGCCCGAGCCTCGCCAAGGTCTACAAGAATCAGCTCCAGCACGATCCTTCGAGCCTCGACCGCGCCCGCGAGATCGCCTCGGGCATCGACCCGATCCCCGTCGGCATCCTGTACCGCAATCCGGACGTTCCCTGCTACGAGGAGGTGCGGCACGCGGGCGCGTTGCGTTCGTCTGAATTCATCAAGGCGGGCCTCGAGGCGGAATTCGACAAGTTCACCATCTGGCCGCAGGCGGCGGACGCGAAAACGCGGCCCGCACGGGCTTATTGAGCTTCCGGTATATGAGTGGCGAATTGGATGCTCGGATACGTCACCCCCACCCTAGCCCTCCCCCGTCGAGGGGGAGGGAAAATAGCTCCTTCCCCCTTGAGGGGGGAAGGTTGGGATGGGGGTGAATGGGTCAACTATTTCCTGAATTCTCGATAATCGGCAGAGCACGCCGACACTGACATGAAACCGGAACTTCAAGCACATGTTGCATTCCATTTGACGGGAAAGCGGTTCAGCGAGGGCCTGGACGCGTTCGATCAACTTGAACTGCGTCCCGCGTTGTTTGCGCGTTATCGGGACCTCGGCAGGCTGCGCTACGATTTTCCGCTGGTGCTCAACCGCGAGGGCGCGGGCGAGGGGTGCGTGCAGTCTCTCTCCAGTCTCGTCGACAGCATCGTTCGCGATCTCGCGCCGGGGAGCAAGGACAGCGAGCGGCTGAAGAGGATCCTGCTCCGGCTGGAGCGGGAGATCCGCGCCCTTGTCGCGGAAGGCGCAACGGGATCGCTCACGGCGCTGTGGGACGTGGCGGCGCGCCGGCTTGGATCGGAGACCGATGAGCTGCTCGAGGACAGCCTCACCCGCGCGCGCCTCGCCCTCAAAGTGGATGGCGAAATCGTTGACTGCAACCAGGGCACGCCCGCCCGCTTTGTCACTCACGCCTGGAGCGCGGTCCAGGAAAAGAAGGCCCGCAGATTCCGCGACAGCGTCAACCGGCTGATCCAGAAACTCTCCGACATTCTCAGGGCCGACTTCGCGCGCTCGGAGGCGGGGAGGAGCGCGGAAAATCTCAAGGCGGCGGTCGGGGCGATTCATGACGAGGTGTTCGACTTCGAGGCGATGTCGCGCCTGCTCACACGGGGTTCGCCCAAGGCGTTGCTGCCCGAAAACCGGCGCCAGCGCGTGGCGTGGGCGCTTTCGGTGCTCAAATCCCAGCGGTTTTTCCCGCCGACGAACAGTGCGGGCGAACGGGGCAAGGGCGGTAAGCCGTACTCCTTCATCTTCGAGAACTGCGCCGGCGCCCTCGAAGCTTTCCGCAAGCGGCGGCCTGATATGGTTGAGCTCGCCAAGGCCATTGCCATAGCGGAACTCGAGATTGACGGCCAATACGTTGAATCGAAGCACGATCTTTTCTTCAAGGAGTTTTCCGAAAACGCGCTGGGGCCGGATGATCTGGGGCTATTTCCGGACTACCTGGTCTGCCTGCGCGCCGGCGACAAGCAGGCAATCGAGCAGGTCCAACTGATGACAGTGCTCTCCGCGGGCCTGCCGGTGAAAGTCCTGGTCCAGACCGACGACATCCTGGAGGCGTCGCCGATCAGCAACGGGCATCCTGCGTATGGCGTGCGCAGCGCGCAACTCGCCAGGATGGCGATGGGTC
This sequence comes from Betaproteobacteria bacterium RIFCSPLOWO2_12_FULL_62_13, assembly GCA_001771985.1. Lineage (GTDB taxonomy): Bacteria > Pseudomonadota > Gammaproteobacteria > Burkholderiales > SG8-41 > DSOT01. Next base: position 10,059 of record MERG01000284.1, read on the forward strand.
TCAACGAGGTCTACGTGCTGCAGACGAGCGCGTCAAACCTCTTTCAAATGCGGGACCGGATCGTCAGCGGACTCGCCTATCGCGGGCCCGCGTTGTTCAGTGTCTTCTCGGGCGCTACCGGGGAAGCTGGTGATCTCCAGCCCTATCTGACGGCCGCGGCAGCGATGGAATCGCGCGCCTTCCCGGCTTTCAGCTACGACCCGTCCGCGGGTCCGGACTGGGCGTCGCGATTCCGCCTCGATGACAATCCTCAGGTCGAACGCGACTGGCCGGTCCACAGCTTCGCATACGAAGACGAGGAGCACCAGAAGATCTCGGAGGATCTCGCCTTCACGTTTGTTGACTTCGCGGCTTGCGACCGACGCTACGCCAGGCACTTCGCACGCGTTTCCCGGCCAAGTTGGAACGGGAGCATGGTCCCGGCCGGAGAGTGTCTGGGCGGCGAAACGCGGGGCGTTCCCGAGAAGGTCCCCTGCCTGCTGATGGTGGACCGTGACGACGTGCTCCAGAAGGTGATCGTCGACGAGAAGCTCATCCAGGAAGCGCGCCGCTGCGGCGAGATGTGGCGCAGCCTGCAGGAACTTGGGGGCATTCACAACTCGCACGCGGAGCGGCTGCTCGCGAGCGAGAAAAAAGCCTGGGAAGAGCGCCACCAGCAGGAAGCCCGGACCACTCTCCAGGAGCCGAAACCCGTGGCCCAAGCCCCGGCAGCAGCGCCGCTCGCGGCGGCTCCAACCCCTGCGCAGGCCGAAGCCGAACCTGAGAAACCGTCCGACGAACCCTACATCGAAACGCCGCGGTGCACGAGCTGCGACGAGTGCACGCAGCTCAACAACAGAATGTTCGCATACGACGCGAACAAGCAGGCATATATTGCGGACCTCAACGCCGGAACCTACCGGCAACTCGTGGAAGCAGCCGAAAGCTGCCAAGTGTCCATCATCCACCCGGGCAAGCCGCGCAGCCCGAACGAGCCGGGGTTGGAAGAACTGCTGAAGCGCGCCGAACCGTTCCTGTAGAAGCTGTCTCAAGGACTGTGTCGTTCCCGCGGAGGCGGGAACCCGTACGGCGGGTCATCTAGCGTGAACCTTACTATGGATTCCCGTTTTCACGGGAATGACAACGGGTGGTCACTTGATCTCGCTGCCCTGAATCAGCAGGTGGATGAACTGCTGGATATTCATGTTGCTCTGCACGCTGACAGAAGTGAATTCAATGCCTGACAGGTAGCGACCTGCGCTCGTTTTCGTCTTCAGGACTTTGGCATAAATATCCGTCGCCTTGTATCCGACGAGCGACAAGTCCAGGTCCAGCTTGATGTCCGAAAACGGGGCGAGTTCCAGGTCCACTTCCGCGAGCACGCCGTGATAGCTGATATCCAGAATCACGCCCTGATGTGCCTGCGGCATGACGATCTTGTTTTCCACCACCTGGTACGAGAAGGGGATATTCACTTCGATCCGGGGGCTTCTGCGAATTTCCTGGCGCGGCACTTCCCTTCCCAGGGACGGGATCGCGAGCACTTCACGCAGGCTGACCGCGTGCGCTTTCCCTTTGACGTAGACGTCCATGGGCTCGCTTGTTGTGACGAAACCGCGGCAGCGCTCAAAGGTGTTTTGGCTGATCAGCACTTGCCCGCGCAAGCTGAAAGCTTCGATGCGCGAAGCGAGGTTGACTTCGTCGCCAATGACCGTGTATTCCGAATAGAGGTCCGAACCGAGCAGCCCGGCCATGACAGTGCCGGTGTTGATCCCGATGCCCATGTATAGCTCCGGCATCTCGATTTGCTTGTGATATCTGTTGGCTTCATCCATGGCGATCTGCATGTCAACGGCACAGGCGAGGGCGTGCTTCACATCATCGTCGCGCGCAATCGGTGCGCCGAAAAGCACCATGATGGAATCGCCCATGAATTTGTCGATGGTGCCCTGATGCCGGAAGACGATTTCGCTCATCCTGGCCAGGTATCGATTCAGGAGATCGAGGACTACGCCGACAGGGTAAGTTTCCGAAACGGACGTAAACCCCCGCAGGTCGGCCAGTAAAATGGTGACCTCGCGGCTCGAGAAGTTCTCGCCCGCTGCCGGTGAGCCCTGCAGGCCCATGGTTTCGCTCAGCGCGCTTTCCAGCGATTGCGCGCCAGCGCCTTTAAGGGACGATCCCTTTTCCTTGGCAATGATCTGTTGCACACGCTCCAACGCATCTTGGAGAAGTGCTTTTTTCATGCTGATCCTCCCGGTTGGTCGCGCATCTGGCACGGGCTCGGCGTACGCATGACAAGGTAGCGAGCCGCGGGCGAGCAGTCAACCAATTGCGGTTGGCCTGCACATGCGTTAGAGTCGGTTCGTTCTTGGCGGACCCGGCGGCAATGAACGGCGCCGGATGGAAACCGGCAGGAGTCGCAATGAGCGGGAAAGTTCTTCTGGTGGTTCCGGAGGCGCCGGCAGCCGATGCCGCAGCCGCGGTTTCCGAACGCAATATCAAGGCCGGCGGGTTGCGGCTCGGCAGGCGCGACAACAGCAAGGGCAACGCGGACCATTTGCTGCGTTTCATCGCGGAGGGTATCAAGGCCGCGCTGCCGAAGATCGCGCCGCGCTATGGCGAGGCGACGCCGCTGCGGCTTGCCGCCAATGCGGTGGAAAGCGCAAATTCAAAAGGAGACCCGAATGGCCGACAGTGCGCATGAGGTGGTGGTGACCGACATCAAGATCCCGTTCTGGTCCATGGTGGTGCTGATGGTGAAATGGGCGCTCGCGGCGATTCCCGCAGTGGTCATTCTGATTGTGATTGCGGGCGCGACGTCGGCCGTGATGGGCGCGCTATTTGGCGGAGCGTTCAACTGGCAGTGGGGCATGGGACGGATGATGTAGGCGGATCGCTCGCGCGTTTCCGTTTTGTCCTGGCGCGGCTGGAAACATGTCCTTGGCCCGTGCATTTGAGGGAGGCCTGTGATGCGTCGTAGCCTGGTTTGCTTGCTGCTGGCATTATTACCTTCGGTCAGTTTCGCAGCCGAGCCGCTCACCTTGTTGCTGATGCACATTCTGCGCGAGCAGATTGCTTCCGCTATTCAGGAGGCGATCGAGAACGCTGAGCGTGAAAAAGAGCGCCAGAAATACGTCATTCCGCCTCCGGTCTACGATCTCGACGATCACAAGCTCAAGACCCTCATCGACGAAGGTTTCGTGCACCTCACATCGGCGCAGCGCGAGGAAGTCTTCGCGAGCGTGAAGCGCATTCTCTCCGATCCGCAGAATGCCGCAATTAAACCGATGCTCGTCCAGGAGCTTGCGTTCAAGGCGTCGGCCGTGCGGCAGGCTCATGAACAGTTGGCAAGACTGTCGGAGGCCGAAAAGAGAGCCGTCGTCGCGCAGGCGCGCGAGGAGTACCAGAAGTTGCCGCCGGAAGAGCGCCAGCAGATGCTGCAAGTCCTGCGATCCGGTGTGGTGCCGCTGCCGCGGGATCTTAGCGAAATGATCCTGGCCGAGTTCAGCACCGTGCCGGCGGCGGGCGATGCGCGCCGGCCCGAATAGACACGGCGTGGTCGCCAGACGCGCCTCGCCCTCTTTTCTCAGCAGCTTGACCGTTACATCAAACCTGCAATCAGACCACACCCGTTGCAGGCTTCCCGGATGGCACCTTGTTCTTGCGCGCGAAGGGATCGTACGCCGGGGTCATGATGTCCGCTGTCGCCGTCTCAAGGCTGGCACCCTTGGGCGTGGTGACGGCTGCGGTGGGATGGAGCGCGCTCACATCGCCTGACAATTCTCCGCCTTCCTCGATGGTGATCTTTCCGTAGCGTATTTTCCCCGAAACCCTGCCGGTCGAATGGATCACGAGCTGTTTTCTGGCGGTGAGCTCGCCTTCGAATCGGCCGCGGATCTCCGCAACATCGATGCCGACGGTGCCCGCGAACACGCCGTGCTCGGCGATCCTGATGACGCGGCTGTCCATCGCTGCTTCGACGCGCCCTTCGACTACGAGCGTGTCGCAGTCCGTGATTTCAGCACCTTTCAATTTGATGTTGGGACCGACGATGAGCTTGCTCTCGTTCGAATCATCCTGCTTTGCGGCGGCTTTCGATGGTTCCTGCGCGTGCTGTTCGAGCGTCGATGTGTCGGGCGGGTTGCGGCCAAAGGGAGGAGCACTGAGACTGAGACCGGGGGTGCGGTTCACATTGTCGCGGCTGTCCTTACGCACGTTGTCATCCTTCTTTCCAAAGATTCCGTCTTGTTTGAACATGGCGTCTCCTTCGCTTGGTTATGGTGGTCTTGACCGCACATTGTGTGCAGCGGAGGATCAGGTGATCGAAAAGTAAAATAATAGCAAAACTCGCGCCCATTCAGTATTAGCGCCCACAATCAGTAAATTAGCGTGCCACGCCTTGCGGCGCCAAGGCAACGCCCGGCGAAAAATGTCGCTGCCGAGCGACGCTAATTTGCGTGCTTCAGATAATACGTTGATTATGCGAGTCTGGACCTGTCGTTGGCAGGCGACACTCACAAAAAAACGCGGCGGGATCGCCGCCGCGTCAAATCGGTTGCGTTGCAGGCAACCGATAACCGGGGGGAGGAGGAGCCCCGGTTGGAGGAAGTGGGCGCTTAGTGCTTCAAGCTGGGCTTGGGTGAGGAGCGGAACAAATACGCAGCCACTTGTTCAATCTTCCTGGTGAGCCAGACGATGGCGTTCACCAGCACCTCGGCGTCCCGCATCGCATTAAGCGCGACCTGACGTTCGCTTTCAGACATCCTGGCCACACTGATCCGCTCGTATATATCTCTGCCGATTTTGATTTCCATATCTTTTTTCATATCAGTACTCCTTTCTGTTCGGTTGTACCGCCGCCGAAACTGCAAAATGTTACTATCGTTAACTCAACGACTTTGGACATAAGTATAGACTGATTACTGAGCTTGTTGTTGCATTGCGGCAGGTGATATATTATGATGTGACGATATAGAAAAACTAAGTTGATTATGCCTGCCCGTTTACCACCGCTAAATGCACTCAAGGCGTTCGAAGCCGCCGCGCGGCACCTGAGCGTCAAGAAGGCTGCCGCCGAGCTCAACGTGACGCCCGCTGCGGTTAGCCACCAGATTCGCACGCTCGAGGAATACCTCGGCGTGCAACTGTTTCACCGCTACAACCGCGCGCTCGAGCTGACCGACGCGGCGCGCGCCTGTCTGCCCAAACTTCGCGAAGGGTTCGATTGCCTGGTCAAGGCGGTGGAAGTTTTGCGCGCGCAGAAGGGCACGGGCACGCTTACGGTGAGCGCGGCACCCTCGTTTGCGGCGCGCTGGCTGATGCCGCGCCTGCACCGCTTTTTCCAGGCACATCCAGAGATCGACGTGGCGCTCTCTGCCCGCATACGGCAGGTGAGTGAAGGCGGCAAGGGCACGGTCGCCGAACGCGCCACCATCGATGCCTGGCTTGCCGATTCCGACATCGCGATTCTTTACGGACGAGGCGACTATCCGGGATTTCACGTCGACAAGCTGCTGTCGCTTACCGTCACCCCGATCTGCAGTCCGCGCCTGATCACGGGACCGTCGCCGCTCGCGCGGCCCGAGGACCTGCGCAACCACATGCTGCTGCACGACGACACCGGCGATCATTACGACGGCGAATCGTTCTGGGACGTGTGGCTCAAAGCTGCGGGCGTGAATGGCATTGACACCGCGCATGGCCCGCACTTCAGCCACGCCGTGCTGGCATTCGAGGCGGCGGTCGAAGGCGTAGGCGTGGTGGCGACCATGCCGGTGCTTGCGGCGGCCGACCTGTATGCGGCGCGGCTGGTGACACCGTTCGCGCTACGGGTGCCGCTGGTGTCGGCCTACTATGTCGTGAGCACCGAAGCGGCAACGACGCGCCCGGCGGTTGCGGCGTTTCGCGAATGGCTGCGCAACGAAGCGGCGCGCGAAGAGGAGATCTAGGCGGG
>MERG01000284.1:16032-17778 GCA_001771985.1 Betaproteobacteria bacterium RIFCSPLOWO2_12_FULL_62_13
AAGATTGAGCAGAGCGGCGACGATGCCCGAGCCGATCGTGAGCATCCACATCAGCCCGTAGGAGCCGGTGACATCGAAGAGATAGCCCGCGATCCACACGCCGACGAAACTGCCGACCTGGTGAAACAGGAACGCGATCCCGCCCAGTGTCGCCAGGTACTTGACTCCGAACACGTGCGCGATCAGCCCGCTGGTGAGTGGCACCGTGCCCAGCCACAGGAAACCGATGGTGGCGGCAAACACGTAAATCGAGAGCGGCGTGAGCGGCAGCGCGATGAAGGTCGCGATCGCCACCGCGCGCGTGAAGTAAAGCAGCGACAGCAGGTACTTCTTGGTGTGATGTCCGCCGAGCCAGCCCCAGGCATAGCTGCCGAAGATGTTGAACAGCCCGATCAACGCGAGTGCGGTCATGCCGGTCTCGGGCGTCATGCGCTGGTCGGTCAAGTATGCGGGGAAGTGCACCGAAATGAACATCAACTGGAAGCCGCACACCGTATATCCCAGGCACAACAGGACGTAGCCGCTGTGGCCGAAGGCCTCGCGCAGTGCTTCCGGGATCGACTGCCGGTGAAATTGCTGGGCCTGCGCCTTCTTGTCCTCGACCAGGGCGGTCGACAGCGGCACGATCAGCATTACCGTCACCGCCAGGATCAGCAGCGCGACGTGCCAGCCCATGGCGTTGATCAGGATCTGGCCGTAGGGCAGCATCACGAACTGGCCGAACGAGCCCGCCGCGCCGGCCACGCCCAGCGCCGCGCTGCGTTTATCTGCCGAAAACGCGCGCCCGATGACACCGTAGACGATGGCGAAGCCGCTGCAGCTCAAGCCGAGCCCGATCAGCACACCTGCGCTCAGATTGAGCTCCCAGCCGGTGGTGGCGAACGACGTCAGCGTCAAACCGATAGCGTAGAGCAGGGTACCGCCGATCACCACGCGCGCCGTGCCGTACCTGTCGCCGATCATGCCGGTAAATGGCTGCGCGAGTCCGTAAACCAGATTCTGGATCGCGATTGCAAACGCAAACGTCTCGCGGCCGATGCCAAGGTCCATGGTGACCGGGTGCAGGTAGAGGCCGAAGTTGTGGCGCACGCCGAGCGCGATGGTGAGGATGATGCCCCCGCAGGCGAGAACGACGGTCGGAGTCCGCCAATTGGACTGGTTCATGTGCCGGATACCCAATTCAAAACGATGTAGTTTAGCGCAAGCGTTTGGCACGGCCGTGCATGCAGTCGCGGGCCGATTTTTCGATCACCATTGACGATGGCGCGCGTCATGTAGCAAGATTATTGGCGTAAGTCGCAATGCGATGCGATGGGTCACTAGCTCAACTGGTAGAGCAGCGGACTCTTAATCCGTAGGTTCGGGGTTCGAGTCCCCGGTGGCCTACCAAGATTTCGTCCGGTGCTTCGGAGCCGGACGAAATCTTACATTCATGAAATCCGCTTTGCGGATTTCATTCAGGGTGTAGCGCAGACTGGTAGCGCACCTGCCTTGGGAGCAGGAGGTCGTGGGTTCAAATCCCACCACCCTGACCATAAGCGAGAGGCGCATGTTTGGCGCCGGATCGGTTCATGATTTTCGCGGTCATCGTCGGTACAATTCTCGCCTTGGGCGGGTTTGAACCGCCAGTGGCTTTGCTGATCCTGGCGGGCTTGCTCGCGGCCAGAGTCGTGGTCGACCTGAGGTGGGACCGGTGGCCCATCATAGGCAGGGTTTCCCCGTATGTGGTTTATTGTAATAACCTGT
>MERG01000284.1:17786-18587 GCA_001771985.1 Betaproteobacteria bacterium RIFCSPLOWO2_12_FULL_62_13
GGCGAGCCGATCGAGCAGGCGTGGATCAGCTATGCGATCCAGTTGTTCGTCTTCGGGGCACTGCTCGGCGGGGCGGCCTACGCGGTGGTGCGTTATTTTCTCTAGTGCGGCGCGCGGCCGCGCAGCCATCTTGCGGTAATGGTATGCCGGTAAGGCAGGTCATCGAACAGGGGCGCGTTCCGGTCAAGGTCTATACGGACGAGATCGAGGCGAGCGCGCGACAGCAGCTCATCAATCTGTCTCGGCTTTCGATCATCCATCACCACGTTGCGGCAATGCCGGATGTGCACACCGGTATCGGCGCCACCGTCGGCGCCGTGATCGCTACTCGCCGCGCGATCATCCCGGCGGCGGTGGGCGTGGACATCGGTTGCGGGATGATCGCTTCCCGCACTTCGCTCACCGCGCGGGAGTTCGATGAGAAGAGTTTGAAGCGAGTGTTCGACCAGATCTCGCGCGACGTGCCCGTGGGGCGCGACCAGCATAAGGAAGGGCGTGCGCTCACCGGCGCCGCAAAGCCGTTCGAGAGCCGCCTGAAGCGTATCCTGTACCGGCACCCGCAGCTCGAGAAGCGTTTCCCGCGCACCCAGAACTGGGTGTATCAGATGGGCACCTTGGGCGGGGGCAATCATTTCATCGAAGTCTGTCTCGACGAGGCGGAACACGTGTGGGTGATGTTGCACTCAGGTAGCCGCGGCATCGGCAATGCGATCGGCACCTATTTCATTGAGCTCGCACGGCGCGACATGGAACGGCAGTCGGTGCACCTGCCCGACCGCGACCTCGCCTACTTCGAGGAAG
>MERG01000285.1:0-609 GCA_001771985.1 Betaproteobacteria bacterium RIFCSPLOWO2_12_FULL_62_13
TGACACGGTGGTCCAGTCGGCGAACGGCATGGCCTGGCAGCCGAACGGCGAGCGCCCCGCGTTCCTGCCGTACTCCGCGCAGGATTACGTCGCGGGCTACCTGCTCGCTTACGGCGCGATGGTTGCGCTCGCCCGCCGCGTGCGTGAGGGCGGGAGCTGGCTCGTGAGGGCTTCGCTCGCAGGCGCCGGGCATTGGATCCGCCAGCACGGCCTGCTCGATCCGTCCGAATACGCGCATCTTCCCGCGGAGCTTCCGGCCGAAGAATTGCAGTCGTTGCTGACGGAGCACGATTCACCCGCCGGTCGCATCACGCATCTCGCGCCCGTCGCGCAGATGTCGGAAACACCGGCGCGCTGGTCGCGGCCGTCAGTCCCGCGCGGCTTCCATCAACCCGTGTGGCCGGCGCGAGAGTGACTCGTCGTCATCGCCGCGTGCTGTAGAATAGCTCGCCTCGCAGGGTTGCGAGCGGAAGCCGCACATGAGATCTTTTAGGCGGTCGATGGCGGGCGTCGTCGTTGCGTGCCCGAGGTGCCGACCTGCGTATGAAGCGGCGCAAGCGGTTCAAAGTTCTGCCCTTCGACCGATAGGCCATCAGGAAACTGATATGA
>MERG01000285.1:649-5325 GCA_001771985.1 Betaproteobacteria bacterium RIFCSPLOWO2_12_FULL_62_13
TTCGAAAACGATCCCGCGAAATTCGCCGAGCGGCGCCAAGTCATCCAGGCGCTCGTCGCGGGCGGCGGCAAGCTGATCGACACGGCCCATTCCTACGGCCGCGCGGAGGACCGGGTGGGCGATATTGTCGGAGACCTGGGCGTGCGGGACAAACTTTTCCTCGCAACCAAGTTCTCCTACAACGCGGACCGCGCCGCCGCAACGGCATCGATGCAGGCTTCGTTACGCCGTCTGAAGACCAATCGCGTCGATCTCATGCAAGCCTGGAACGTCGGCGATGCGAACTACGACTTCGGCCTCCTGCGCGAATGGAAACAGCGGGGGCTCTGCCGCTACGTCGGCATGACGACGAGTTCCATCCGTCAGTACGATGCGATAGGCAAAGTGCTCGCACGCGAGAAACCCGATTTCTTCCAGGTGAATTACTCGCTCGGCGATCGCGAGGCCGAGAACGTGTTGCTGCCAACCGCGCGGGATGCGGGAGCCGCCGTGCTGGTGAATCTGCCTTTTGGACGCAACTCTCTTTTCCGGAAAGCAGGCGGGAGGCCCCTACCCGACTTCGCGGTCGAATTTGGCGCCAGGACGTGGGCGCAGTTCTTTCTGAAGTTCATTCTCTCGCACCCGGCGGTGACCGCGGTCATTCCCGGCACCGACAAGCCGGAATACATGCTCGACAACCTCCAAGCGGGGCGCGGGGCGCTGCCGGAAGCCGCGATGCGCAAGCGGATCGTTCAATACTGGGATACGCTGACGTAGCTTGACAGCGATACCGGGGACGATGCATCTGCCGCGCTTCGGCTACACACTGGAGCCGCACATGAGATCTTTCACACGGTCGGTGGCGGGCGCCGCGCTGCCCGATGTGGTTGCCGGGCAGAGGCATATGATGGTGGATGGCCCGCCCCAGGCTTTCGCCCGCTACATCGACTCGTAGCTGAAGCGCTGGGGAGAAGTCGTGCGGGCAGCGAACATCAAGATCGAGTGAGCAAACCGGCCCGCGGGGACATAGGGGTTAGCCTCGCGGGTTGACTACCCGCTCCTCTCACCGAGTCTTGAACTCGACCAATCGACTGCACTCGATCAGACGATCGAGATTCGCGAGCGTGAAGACCTTCCCGCGAGTGGCCAGGAGAAGTTTCTTCATGTCTTCGCGCCGGACTTTGAATCCTCGGCCAGCGATGCAGGCGATTACCTCAAACCGCGGAGCCTCGTGCGACTGCCGGCCTTGCATACTGAGCGACGCAAGATGCTGGACCCGCGTCACCTTGTCCCGCGCCGTGCCATCGTCTTCGGTAAGCTTTGCTTCGATTACGACGTGCGCGTTGAACTCGTCGGGCACGATAAAGTCAGGAGCCTGGTCGAAACCTGCAACACGCTCCGCCCGTTTGGTCTTGCGAAAACTGATGCCCGCCTGGGATAGCACGGCCTCGATCGCGGCTTCCACCACGTCTCCTACCAACTCGGAAACGCTGTCGCGATGGCCGGCGAATGGGCGGCCAAGGAAACGCTCGTAGAGCAACATGGCATAGGGCACGCCAAGATCGGCCAGGGGCTGAAGGCTCGCGAGCCCGTTCTTCGTATCCGCCTTGTCCAGCCGATGCAATGTGCCCGGCGTATGCGGGCCGCTTTCCGCCAACAGCTCGCACGCGGTCGTCACCAGTGCGCGGATGCGAACCTCGGTGATACCGCCACTCGTCCGGAGAGGCGTCAGCGGCTTCAGCCGCACGGTTCGATCAAGCGTGCGCACCGCACCTTGCGGCACTTCGACGCCAGCCCGCTGGCTGGTGACGTAGGCCCATTCGGGCGGCGTAAAGCCGAGCATTGCGCGCAGGACGACGAAAGCTACGGGAACGTTGTAGACAGCGTCGATGACCCGTTCGGGAGACAGGCTTCGAAATCCGCCGGTTACGCGCTTGAGCGCTTCATACCCCTGCTCGAATATGGGGTAGTCAATGAAGCCTTCTCCCTTCGGCATGATGAGGAATTCAAACCGCAATGCGCCAAACACTTCATCGACGCAGGCGTCCAGATTCTCTTGAACCTGGTCGAACGGAATCTCAAAAGGAAACGGCATCTTGCTCGTCTTGGGCGTAGATGGAAATCGGCTGCGCCACGCGCATCGGAGATAGCTGCGTCTGGCGGCCAACGGCATTGATTACCGACTGTGGATCACCATACTCGGCAAGCGCTCCCGCGAATCGTGCCAATCGGTCCGGCGTAGGCGCAGCAGTCTCCCAACCCATACGCAGATTCCAAATGCCCATGCGCGTGAGATGACCAAACACAATACAACGCGTGTCGCCGACAGTGGGTTTCAGTCCGGCCGCGCGCAACTGCTCCAGGTCAGCCAGAACGAGATCAAGAAGCCCGGCGGGCGTCTCGAACAGTTGGCTGCGACGGACTCGACCGTGGTTGCGGCAAACAAGAACGGTATCAACGATGGAAGAGCCAGTCCCACGAATGTGAATCGAACCACCCATCTCGGCTGGGCAGGGAAGAGTAGCCGAACACACGAGCCTGGCATCAAGAATTGCGACACCAACAGCGTGATATGCCTCGATGCGGTTGTGGTGAAATGTGAACGCCAGCGGCGCACCGGGTTTAAGAGCACGCGCCATCGCGCGATAGACCGCGGACAACCCGTCTGTGAAGTGGACGAGGCCACGTGCCTGAGTTTCGTTCCCGGTAAGTTCGTCGGGAGATTGGCTTGAGGGACGCGCAAAACCCTCGGCCTGGGAGCCGACCAAGCGCCGAAGCCAGACGTAGCAAAAATCCATTAACTCGCCGTATTGCACGTTCCCGAGATACGGCGGGTCTGTAAAGACCGCGTCGAGGCTCTGCGGCTCAAGCTGGGCATCGGTTGAACTGACGCAGCGAATCGTCACGGCGCGTGGGCGCCCTCCGTTCCACCGCTCACCGATCCATTCCCCCTTGATGGGAACCAAAGCCTTGCGTCCACCTTGATGCCGCATTTCGAAAGGTGCTTCGCAATAGCGCTTCGCCTTGACATATTTTTCGACGATGTTGCACCAACCACCCGAGCCAACGTTGGTACCAGAACCGTTCACGATGCCAAGCAGGTTGGACTCGCACTGGACTAAGCCCACCGGGAATCCGTGCACCGAAAAGATATCCAGCGATTTCAGCGCCATGGTGTCATAGCGACACAACATGTTCTGATAACGCAGCAAGTCGGAAAGGTTTGTCGCCAGCGCGTGGCGCATGCGCTGATTGGGCACGCTTGCGATCAGTCGACAGCTAAGCTCCAGTCCAACAAGCTGACGCTCATTGAACAGGTCGCGATAATAAGAGTAACCCCATCGATGTAGGCGGTTAGTCTCGTCGCCGGGCGGGATCTCCTGGTCGGGAACGAACCGCGGCTCCAATTTCTGCCAACGCGCCGCGGCACCTGCAGCGCGCGATAGATCCTTTTCGTCAGGCTTCTTGAAGAACCGACCCGAATGGGCTTCCTTGCGGTGCGGGTTGTAGTACTCGATGGCGAACATACGGTGGCGGAGCGGACCGTCACTCGGCCGGGGATAGCTGTTCATATGGCCGCAGTGACGGCAGGCACAACGGTGCCGCTTGGCAGGCCCTGACTCAAACAATACGGCTGTGCAGCTATGGCACTGTCCGGGACTGCCAAGATTCGACACCTCGTTCAGTTCCCCGCACTGGGAGCAAACAAGAACGTTGCTCGGGTGCCTCGTGTCGTCAGCAAGGAGATACCCCGGGAACAGATCGACATCCCTGCCGCACTTCTCGCAATCCAGAACTTTGACCCAAAGAAAGTACTTCACCGGCACCTCGAGGTCACCATAATGCGGACAATCAGTCCGGTATGCCGCGCCGATGTCTCTTTCCAGCGCCGTGACCAATTTGCTCGCCGCTTCGCGATACGCGTGAATGTCCAGATGCTCAATCTCTTCGCGGACGATCCAGGTGGCCATCGCGTTGATATCGAAGCCGATCACGTCGCAACCGATCCGGTTTGCTTCGATGAGTGGAGTGCCGCCACCCATAAAAGGGTCGGCAACGAGCCGGCCGGGAAAATCGTTCGCACGGAAGAAGCTATCGGCAAGGGGATCTTCCGAAAACTCAGACAGCAATAATCCGCGGAACAACGTACCGGGGCGTCGTGCGAACCACTTGTGGACAGCGATTATCGGGCGATAATTTTGCTGGATCTGCTTCTCCTTGAGCGCCATGGCGGCGATCATGGAGACATCAAAGTTCTTTTCGATTGTCACGTGCAGATCGAATCAATTGAATGGATTGCCACTGAAATCACGCATTCGTTTTCGGACCCGGACCAGGTTTGGACATGGTAACAGACGGGTTGTACTCCCCCTCGTATTCGTTGGGACGCTCAGTACACGCCGGCGTCATCGCCAGTGGGTACGCCCGAGACGTTATTCTTGCTCGAACAGCTCATTAGTGGTGGTCAAGCTGGCATAGCCTCTTAGACTCTGACAAACGCGGACTGAGCAGAAATGGTTGACGAAAAGGGCGCGGGGATAGATGGGGTCTGATCCTGGGGTTCCGGACGTTGCGGAGCGAATCGCGCCGTGGGGCGCACGCATCGTGGGAGTGATGGCCGAAAGCCATCGCCAGGCGGGCCGACAGGATCTTGTCCCAGGCAACACGGCGCGAAAGAAGACCTGATGGAGTCCCCG
>MERG01000286.1 GCA_001771985.1 Betaproteobacteria bacterium RIFCSPLOWO2_12_FULL_62_13
GGTCGTTTGTCGAATACCGGCTCGAAGAAAAATAGTGCCGAATCCGGTAATCGCCGTCACCGCGGGAGAGCCGGCCGGAATCGGCCCCGACCTGTGCGTGATGCTCGCGCAGCAGACCCAAACGCAACGCCTGGTGGTGATCGCCGATCGCCAGTTGCTCGCGCAGCGCGCGCAATCCCTGGGGCTGCCGTGGCGCAGCCTGCCGTTCAACCCCGCGCTTGAGCCCGCGCCCGAGCGTGGCGCACTGCCGGTGGTGCATGTGCCGCTCGCCGCCGCAGTGACTGCGGGCAAGCTCGAGCGCGCGAACGCGGCTTATGTATTGCGCACGATCGAGGTCGCGAGCGACGGTTGCCGCGACGGGCGCTTCGCCGCGATGGTCACCGCGCCGGTACACAAGGGCATCATCAACGATGCCGGCATCGCATTCACCGGCCACACCGAATTTCTGGCTGCGCGCACCCGCGCCCCGCACGTCGTCATGATGCTCGCCGGCGGCGGCCTGCGGGTGGCGCTTGCCACTACGCATGTGGCGGTAAAAGACATCGCGCAGCACATCACGTCCGCCGGCCTGGAAAAAACGCTGCGCGTGCTGCAGCACGATCTCTGCGCGCGTTTCGGCATTGCGGCGCCGCGCATCGGGGTGGCCGGCCTGAATCCTCACGCCGGGGAATCGGGACACCTCGGACGCGAAGAAATCGAAGTCATCGCACCGCTCATCGAGCGGCTGCGCCGCGAAGGCCTGCAGGTGACCGGGCCGCTGCCCGCGGATACGCTTTTCAGCCGCGAGCGTCTGCGCGACTTCGACTGCGTGCTCGCGATGTACCACGACCAGGGACTGCCGGTGCTCAAATATGCGAGCTTCGGCAGCGGCGTGAACGTCACGCTGGGACTGCCGATCATCCGCACGTCCGTGGACCACGGTACCGCGCTTGAGATCGCCGGCAGCGGCAAGGCCGACCCGGGCAGCCTGCGCGCCGCCATCGACATGGCCGCCGCACTCGCGCGCGGCAAGACCTGAACGGCCGCACCGACTGCCCTCGCGCCGCCTCGTGAAGCACCAGCCGCGCAAACGCTTCGGCCAGAACTTCCTCGTCGACGCGGGCGTCATCGCCGCGATCGTCGCCGCGATAGCGCCGGCGCGCGATGACCGCATGGTCGAAATCGGACCCGGGCGGGGCGCGCTGACACGCCCGCTGCTCGCCGCCGTGGAACACTTGCACGCGATTGAAATCGACCGCGACCTTGCCGCCGAGCTCACGCGTGAGTTCGCGCCGCGCCTGACCGTGCACACCGCTGACGTGCTCGGTTTCGACTTCGCGACGCTCGGCAACGCCCTGCGCGTCGTCGGCAACCTGCCCTACAACATATCGACACCTCTGCTGTTCCATGTCGACCGGTATGGCGAGCAGATCCGCGACATTCATGTCATGCTGCAGAAAGAGATTGTCGCGCGCATGGTGGCCGCACCCTCGAGCAGCGCCTACGGCCGGCTGTCGGTGATGCTGCAGTACCGCTTCGAACTGGAAAAGCTGATCGATGTGCCGGCGGCGGCGTTCGATCCCGCACCCAAGGTCGCCTCGGCGGTGGTGCGCCTGACGCCGCTGCGGCCGCCGCGCGTCGCCGCGCGCGATTATGCATGGTTCGCGTGCATCGTCAAGACCGCGTTCTCGCAGCGGCGCAAGACGCTGCGCAACTCGCTCAGTGTGTTTTTGGCGGAACCGGACTGGCGCTCGCTCGCGATTGCGCCGACGGCGCGCGCGCAGGAGTTATCGGTCGCGCAATTCGTCGCGATTGCCGACTATGTCAGCAGCCGCACCACGGGCTGACTATCCCGTTTTTTTCTGCACAAACTCGATTTTGTAGCCGTCGGGATCTTCGACAAACGCGATGACGGTGGTGCCGTGCTTCATCGGCCCGGCTTCGCGCGTGACCTTGCCGCCGCGCTTCTTGACTTCCTCGCACGCCCGGTACGCATCGTCGACTTCAATCGCGACGTGGCCATAGCCGCTGCCGAGGTCGTAGGTCCTGGTATCCCAGTTATGCGTCAATTCGAGCACGGCCGCGCTCGCTTCGTCGCCGTAGCCGACGAACACATTGGTGAAGCGTCCGCCGGGATAGTCCTTGCGCCGCAACTCCCGCATGCCCAGCACGTTAACGTAGAAATCCAGCGCACGGTCCAGGTCACCGACCCGCAGCATGGTATGCAGTATTCTCATCGCGTATCCTCCGCCATCAAATCCGGACCATTTCGAAATCTTCCTTGCGCGCGCCGCATTCGGGACACGTCCAGTTCATCGGCACATCTTCCCAGCGCGTGCCGGGCGCGATCCCCTCGTCCGGCAAGCCGGCGGCCTCATCGTAGATAAAGCCGCAGATCAGACACATGTAGGTGTTGCAAACGGTGACGCCGGTTGTTGTCATTATGGCTTGCGAATTAAGCTAAAATGCCATTTTAGCGATACCCCCCGCCTCTGAACAACCAATCCCGATCCTGATGGATCCCTCCGCGCCCTCGCAATTGCCGCCGATCGTGCTCGCATTCGCTGCGACCGACCCGAGCGGCGGCGCCGGCTTGCAGGCTGACATACTGACGCTTGCGAGCATGGGCTGCCATCCCTTGTCGGTGGTCACCGCAGTGACGATCCAGGACACCATGGGCGTCGAGGAAGTGATGGCGCTCGATGCGGAATGGGTCGCTGACCAGGCGCGCTGCGTGCTCGAGGACATGCCGGTCGCGGCGTTCAAGGTCGGCATGGTCGGCAGCATCGAAAACATCGCCGCGATCGCCGAGGTCGTGTCCGATTATCCCGAAATCCCTCTGATCCTCGATCCGGTGCTGGCGTCAGGACGGGGCGACGAACTCGTGACCGACGAGATGATCTCGGCCCTGCGCGAGTTGCTGGTACCACAGAGCACCATCATTACTCCCAACAGCATCGAGGCGCGGCGTCTGACGCAGGAAGAAGGCGAGGAGGACATCGATCTCGCCGAGTGCGCACGCCGGCTCCTGGCCACCGGCTGCGAATACGTGCTGATCACCGGCACCCACGAAAATACCGCGCAGGTGACCAATACGCTTTACGGCCAGGACGGCGTCGTGCGCAGCGACAACTGGGAGCGTCTGCCGGGCAGCTATCACGGCTCCGGTTGCACGCTGGCTTCGGCGATCGCGGCGACCATCGCCAACGGCCTGAACATCAGCGATGCGGTGCAGGACGCGCAGGAATACACGTGGCAGACGCTGAAGGCGGCGTTTCGTCCCGGCATGGGCCAGCATATTCCCGACCGCCTGTTCTGGGCGCGCGAGGATGAGCCCGCCGATGAACCCAGCGATTAGCGGGCTTTACGCGGTAACGCCCGATCTCGCCGATACCGCCGTACTGCTCGCCAAGACACAAGCCGCTCTCGCCGGTGGCGCGCGGCTGCTGCAATACCGCAACAAGACCGCTGACGAGAACCTGCGCCGCGAACAGGCCGCGGCGTTGCGCAAACTGTGCCGGCGTTATGGTGCCCTGTTGATCATCAACGATCACGTCGATCTCGCGCACGAAATCGACGCCGACGGCGTGCATGTCGGTGCCGATGATGCAGGGGTGGCCGCCGCCCGCACCGGGCTCGGCCACGGCAAAATCATCGGCGCAACCTGTTACAAGGACCTGCAGCGCGCGCGGGTGGCAGTCGCCCATGGCGCGGACTATGTCGCATTCGGCAGCTTCTTCGCCTCCTCGGTCAAGCCCGGCGCAGCGCGGGCGCCGCTTGCGTTGCTGCAGCAGGCGCGGCGCGAGGTCACGGTCCCGGTGGTCGCGATCGGCGGTATCACGCTCGACAACGCAGCCACGCTGATCGATGCCGGCGCCCACGCAGTTGCGGTAATATCCGCGCTGTTTGCGGTGCCTGATGTCGAGGCCGCAGCGCGCAAGTTCTGTCAGTTATTATCGAGCTTTACGTAACTGCGTGATATCGCTCGACCCCTCACCCCCAACCCCTCTCCCGGAGGGCGAGGGGCGCGTCGAGCGAAATCGGACTGTCGTCCGGTTTCGTAATACTCAGTAGGAGCGAAGATGGCATGACGTCACGCAATGAAGAGTTGTTTGCCGCGGCGCAGCGCGTGATCCCCGGCGGAGTCAATTCGCCGGTGCGCGCATTTCGTGCCGTCGGCGGCACGCCGCGTTTCTTCGCGCACGGCAGCGGCGCGCGCGTGTGGGACGCCGACGGCACAGCGTACATCGATTACGTTGGCTCGTGGGGCCCGCTGATTCTCGGCCACGCGCATCCCGCCGTGGTGCAAGCGGTGCAACAGGCGGCGGCGCAAGGATTGAGCTTCGGCGCACCGACCGCCGCCGAAGTCGAGCTCGCGGAAATGCTGTGCCGGCGCGTGCCGGGCCTCGAGCAAGTGCGGTTGGTCAGTTCGGGCACGGAGGCGACGATGAGCGCAATCCGGCTCGCCCGCGGATATACCGGCAGATCGAAAATCGTCAAGTTTGAAGGTTGCTACCATGGCCACGCTGACGCACTGCTGGTGAAAGCCGGGTCCGGTGCGCTAACCCTCGGTAATCCGAGTTCCGCCGGCGTGCCCGACGCGACCGCGGCGCATACGTTGGTGCTCGAATACAACAATGTCGCGGCGCTCGAGGCAGCGTTCCGGCGCGACGGCGCGGCTATCGCCTGCGCGATCGTTGAGCCGGTCGCCGGCAATATGAACCTGGTGGCGCCGAACCGCGATTTCCTCGCTGCATTGCGCGCGTTGTGCACGCGGCACGGCGCGCTCCTCATTTTCGACGAAGTGATGACGGGATTCCGCGTGGGTCCGCAGGGCGCACAAGGCCTCTACGGCATTACCGCGGACGTGGTGACGCTCGGCAAAGTCGTCGGCGGCGGCATGCCGCTCGGCGCTTTCGGCGGACGCCGCGACGTGATGGCGAGCATTGCGCCGCTCGGCCCGGTGTATCAGGCAGGCACCCTTTCCGGCAATCCCGTCGCGGTAGCGGCCGGCCTCGCGACGCTTGAGCTCGTCGCAGCCCCCGGATTCTTCGACCGGCTTGCCGCAGCCACGCGCGCCTTGACCGATGGCCTCGCCGCGGCTGCGCGTGAACATGGCGTCGTGTTCTCGGCGCAAGCGGTGGGCGGCATGTTCGGGATTTACTTCCGCGCGACTCCGCCGCAGAGTTACGCTGAAGTCATGCAATGTGATGCCGCAGCGTTCAAGCGTTTTTTCCACGCCATGCTTGCGCGAGGCATCTACTTCGCACCCTCCGCCTTTGAGGCAGGATTCGTGTCGGCGGCGCATGGCGCCGCCGAGATCGAGCAAACGCTCACCGCCGCACGGCATTGCTTCGCGGCCATGACTTGAGCGGCGGCGTGCCCCGCCGGTCAGCGCAGGCCGGCGATGTATTCGGACACCGCCTTGATTTCCCGATCCGACAATCTGGCGGAAATCACGCGCATCATTTGATTCGGGTCATTGACGCGCTCGCCGAGCCGGAATGCCTGCAGCTGCGCCAGCGTATACTCCGCGAACTGTCCGGCCACGCGCGGAAACTGCGCCGGGACGCCGGCACCGCTGGGACCATGGCAGGAAGCGCATGCCGCAACGCCCTTGTCCATGATGCCGCCGCGGTAGATCTGCCGGCCAAGCTTGACCAACTCGACGTTTTTGGCGGCACGTGTCTTGGGCTTCTGACTCTCGAAATAAGCGCCCAGATTTTTCATGTCCTGCGGGGTCAGCGCCGCCGTCATGCCCAGCATCACCGGGTTCTTGCGCTCGCCGGACTTGTAATTTGCAAGCTGCTTGGCCGTATAGTCGGCGTGTTGCCCGGCAAGCACGGGGTTGGCGGGACTCGCACTATTGCCGTCGCTCGCATGGCAGGCCGCGCAGACTTTGGTGACTATCGGCTGCGCCTGCGCCGGATCGGCCTTGGCCGCCGGCTGCGCAACTGCGAGCGGGGTAGTCGCGGCACATATCGCAACCACCAGCGCCAAACGGAATCTCATGCGGTCTCCTGACAACATTGCAACCTGAGGAAAACGCCGTATTCTATCGAAATCCCAATCGACAGGCTAGGTTCGGTGGCAATGCATACTCTCCACAACATCGAATTCGTCACCACCGTCGCCGACGCGCACATGCTGCCGCCTGCGCGCGGCGCGGAGGTTGCGTTCGTCGGACGCTCCAATGCCGGCAAATCGAGCGCGCTTAACGCGTTGGCGCACCGCAAACGCATCGCTTTTGTCAGCAAGACCCCGGGCCGCACGCAGCACATCAATTTTTTTCGCGTCGGAGATGACCGTTATCTGGTCGACCTGCCGGGCTACGGCTATGCCGCTGTGCCGGCGGCGGCACGCGCGCACTGGCACGAACTGATCGGCGGCTACCTGCAAACACGCCCCTCTTTGCGCGGGGTGGTGCTGATCATGGACGCGCGCCATCCCCTCACCGAACTCGACTGGAGGCTCATCGACTGGCTCAAGCCGACCGGCAGACCGGTGCACGTGCTGCTGAGCAAGTCAGACAAGTTGAGCCGGCAAACAGCGAGCGCCACGCTGCGCAGTGTCGAAGCTGCACTGCGGCGGGATTACGCGAGCTGCAGTGCGCAACTTTTTTCGAGCACGCGCAAAATCGGTATCGCGCAGGCCGCCGCCAAGGTCCGGGAATGGCTTGGCGACGACCAGAATAAAAACCCCCGGTTAAAGGGGAGTAAAACCGGGGGGAAAAGCCTTAATAAAGATTAAGGCACCCGCTCAGGGAGGAGAGGCGGGAGACGATTAAGCATCGTCTAAAGAATGAGACGAATCCTCAGATGATTAGTTCCCTTCCCGGTACAAAATAAGATATGCTTGCCGTTTCAATAACTTGCCTAATTCAATATGGATGTCCTCGGGAGCTTTCCGCAACGCAGGATGCGCCGCAACCGGCATGACGAGTTCTCGCGGCGGCTGATGCGCGAACACCGTTTGACCACTGACGATTTGATCTATCCGGTGTTTGTGATCGATGGCAAGCGCCGCACCGAACGCATAGCCTCGATGCCGGGAATCCATCGCCATACCCTCGACAAGCTGCTGCCCCACGCCGAACAATGTTTGAAGCTCGGGATCCCGGCGCTGGCGATTTTTCCAGCGATCGAGCGCAGCCTTAAAACCGCCGACGGCCGCGAAGCAGTCAACCCGAAGGGGCTGGTGCCGCGCACCGTTGCTGCGCTGAAAAAACGTTTTCCCGAACTGGGCGTGATCACCGATGCCGCGCTCGATCCCTACACGACCCACGGCCACGATGGCGTGATCGACCAGTCGGGTTATGTCCTGAATGACGCTACCGTGGCTGTGCTGCAGCGCCAGGCGCTGATCAATGCGGCCGCCGGAGTCGATATCGTCGCGCCCTCGGACATGATGGACGGCCGCATCCGCGCGATCCGCGATGCGCTCGACGGCAAGGGTTTTGTTCACACGCGCATCCTCGCTTACGCCGCAAAATACGCGTCGGGTTTTTATGGCCCGTTTCGCGACGCGGTCAGCTCAGCAGCCAGCCTCGGCCGCGGCAACAAATACACCTACCAGATGGACCCGGCCAACGGCGACGAAGCCTTGTGGGAAGTCGGTCTCGATCTCGCCGAAGGCGCCGACATGGTGATGGTGAAACCAGGCATGCCCTACCTTGACATCATTTGCC
>MERG01000287.1:0-8852 GCA_001771985.1 Betaproteobacteria bacterium RIFCSPLOWO2_12_FULL_62_13
CGCTGCGGATGTTGAAAGCGGGCGCCGCCGGCTACCTGTCGAAGGAAGGCGCGTCCTCGCAACTGGTCGCGGCGATCCGCAAGGTGGCGGCAGGGGGAAAATACATCAGCCCTGCGGTGGCCGAAAAGCTGGCGTGGGAAGTGGAACGGCGGAAGAAACCGGCCACGCATGAAGACTTGTCCAACCGGGAATTCGAAATCCTCCGGTTCATTGCTTCTGGCAAAACCGTATCGCAGATCGCGGAAAAACTCCATTTGAGCGTGAAAACGGTAAGCACCTATCGCACCCGGCTGCTGGAAAAGATGAGCATGAAGAGCAACGCGGAACTCACGCATTACGCGGTCAAAAGCGGCCTGGTCGATTGAAGGCGTGCTGCGAGGCGTTTCGCTCGATGGGGGTGGCTTCCTGCCCGCGTAGTCCAATCGCCTACAAGAAAATCAGCTTCTGTCCTGCATCATTCTCCCGGGTGCCACATTAGAGTAAAGAACCGGCGCAAAGCCGGTATTTCTTTTCCTATAGGCGCAATCTACGACATGGAGGTGTGATATGGCACAGGAAGCAAGAAACACGTCCGTCGAATCCACACAAAGAAAGCGGCTTCTGGAAGTATCCTGGCAGGACATCGACGAGCCCGGTGCGTACGTGGAACTGGGAACGGGCGATCTCTATCGCATTCCCAAGGAGGCGTTGCTTCAAGGGGCCTCACCGCTCGTTCGCAAGGAAAGCAGCGGGGCTTCCCGGTTGATGCAGGTGAGCAAGAACCCGTTCATCACAAATCTGGAAGCGAAGATGATCTGCTGCGAACATAACATCGAGCCCAATTTCTGATCTCGGTGCTGCCGCGCTGACCGGCGCAAGCCGGATCGGCACAAAGACCGCCATACGCGATTCGTATGGCGGTTTTTTTGCGTGCGCCGCGCGGCCGGCGCCGGCGCTGCCACCCGAAGAAGGTGGGTCCTACAGTGCGTCGGTGATTCTCCTACAGGAAAATCAGAGAGAGACGGGCTTTTCTTGAACGGCGGGAAACTTATGATGCAGCGACGAAGGGGGCTTCAGCAAGTTTCCCCGGCAAAGAGTCGGATGAAGACGCCGCGATTGAGAGGGCGGGCAAGACGGGTGCTCGGGATCGTGAAGATCTTTGTCGGCAGGATGGTCGGCAGCCCGCGCCTCGAAGCTGCGGGCGTGCTCGACGAGTTGCTTGGGAGGCTTGATACCGCCGGGAAAGATACGCCTGCCCGTCATGCCGGCAACAACACGCATCGACACGCTCGGCACGAACGGCCCGAAAACGATGCGGCCAAGCGATGACTCAGTGCGCTAGGAGTTTGTCGGACTTTGGGCCGACAAACTCCTCAGGCAAAACCGCCTGCTGGAAAACAGCGAAAAAGGGCCTTGAAAACACAAACTCAACCCCGCTTTCATCGCCGCTCGCAGGCCAACAGAGCGTGTTCTGTTAGACCTCATGCTAAGACTCCCTAACATAATGGGACACGCGCTGCGTTTCATTATGTTAGGGGCCCTAAATCTTCAGGCGGTTTTGCTTTAGCAGCCTGTCGGGGCGCTAAGTCCGACAGGCTGCTAGCCGATAAACGATAGGCCGATGCGGCCCGGCGACGCAGTTTGACGATCGCGTCAAGCGAGCGTGGAGGAGGGGAACATATGGAGTCACCAAGCGTCCTCGCATTTGTCATGGCCGGCGGCGAGGGCACCCGCCTGCATCCGCTCACCGCAGCGCTGCCCAAACCGGGATTGCCGTTCGGGGGCGGCGGCCGCCTCATCGATTTCGTGCTGAGCAATCTGTACAACTCACGGATTCGCATGATATACGTGCTGCTGCAGTACCGGCCGCAGGTGCTGCTCGACCACATTGCCGGGAACTGGACGAGTTCACCGCGCGGGACGGACGGGTTCGTGAGACCGGTTTTGCCGGCGTTAACCCCCGCCGGCGAGCCCTTCCGCGGCACCGCGCACGCCGTTCACCAATGCCTGCACCTGGTGGAACAGCACGCACCCGACATCGTCGCGGTATTCGCCGCCGACCATGTCTATCGCATGGATGTGCGCCAGATGGTGCGCTTTCACGAAGAGCGCGGCGCGGACGCCAGCGTCGCCGCGGTTCCGGTATCCGTTGAACAGGCTTCGTCATTCGGCATCATCGAGGCCGATGACCGGGATCGGATACGGGGTTTCCAGGAAAAGCCCCGTGAACCTGCCCGTCTCGCCGCCGCTCCCGACCGCGCTTATGCGTCAATGGGCAACTACCTGTTCAACCCTCCGGTGCTCGCGCGGGCGCTGCGCGACGCATGCGAGCGCGGCGAGTTTGATTTCGGCCGGCACGTGCTGCCGCGCCTGATCCACGACTACAGAGTCCTCGCCTACGACTTCAGTGGAAACGTCGTGCCGGGCGTGAACGCCTACGAAGAACCCGCGTATTGGCGGGATGTGGGCACCGTTGAAGCATATGTGGCCGCGCAGCGTGATCTGCTGGGGACGACGCCCCGGTTCGAGCTCAACAATCACAAATGGCCGATCTTCTGTGGCGACAACCGTGGATTCCAACCGGAAGGCACAACGACGGCGATACCGGAACTCCTCCTTGAATCACAGTTGTCGCGCGGCGGCCGGGCGAGTGTCCTGAACCGGTAGTGCTCGTAGGGTGTGCTCCGCAAGGCGGAGCGCACCGGTCCGACGCGTTGGTGGTGCGCAAGCGCACCCTACGCATGCTTTTTCCTCTCCCAGCGCGCAGACGCGAAGGGGCATACGCGCAGCGTTTTTCGCGCATCCAGAATATGAACTTCCTGGAACAGGCTGACGCACCGCCCGTTTTCGCCGCCAAGCCATTGCGCCGTTTGATCGCCACAATATGGAATTAAGCGCCGCGCCGCGCCCATAAATGATAAGATACACTGCGGCGCGTGATTGCCGCTCTGCGCCGGCGCAATTGAGCCCGATGTGCGTCGGGCCTGCGGCGTCATTGCGTGCGGCGCGCCTTTTTCTCAAATCCCTTCGATGGCGATCTATCTCGTCGTGCTGATGTGCGTGCTGAACCATGCCGGCTTTGTGGGCAGCCGGGTGGTGATGTCGCTGTACGCGCTCAGCCTCGGTGCCGACCAGTTTTCGATCGGGATCATCATGTCGCTCTACGCGTTGTGCCCGATGCTGCTCGCGATCCACGCCGGGAAGCTCGTAGACCGCGTCGGGCCCCGCCTGCCGATGCTGGCCGGCACAATCGGCACCTTCGTGGGCCTGCTGCTGCCGTACCTGTTTCCCGGGCTCGTCACCCTTTACATTGCGGCCTTCGTACTGGGAACTTCATTCCAGTTTTTCTTTGTCGCCGTGCACGGCACGGCAGGCGCCATCGGCGGGTCCGAGAACCGCGTTCGCAACTACACCGCTGTCAGCATCGGGTTCTCACTGGCGTCGTTCTTTGGACCGATGATCGCCGGCTTCTCGATCGATTACCTGGGCCATCTCCCGGCCTATCTCGTGCTTAGCGGCTGCACGATCGTTCCGGCGCTGGTGTTATGGCTCGGGCCCGACATCCTGCCCAAGGCTACGGCGAAAACCGACGGGGAAACACGGAAGAACAGCGCTTTCGATCTGCTGGGCGTGCCGAAACTGCGTAATGCGGTCGTCGCGAGCAGTCTGCTTTCCTCGGCGTGGGACCTCTATCAATTCTACTTCCCGATCTACGGCCATTCGAAAGGCCTGTCAGCCTCGGCAATCGGCATGATCATCAGCACGTTCGCCGCCGCCGTGTTCGTGATCCGGATCGTGCTCCCGAGGCTCGTGCGCAGATGGCGCGAGTTCGACATCCTGATTTACACCATTGCGCACGCGGGGGTTGCCTTCCTGCTGTTTCCGCTGTTCGCGAACCCGTACCTGCTGGCGGCGGTGTCGTTCCTCATGGGCCTTGGCTGTGGTTGCGCCCAGCCGATCTCCGGGACCCTGATCTACAGTCTCGCGCCGCGCGGGCGCGCAGCCGAGGGGGCGGGAGTGCGGGTCATGTTCAACAACGTGACTCACACGGCCGTGCCGCCGCTGTTCGGCGGTATCGGCACGGCACTGGGTTTTGGGCCGGTATTCGTGTCATGCGCAGTGCTGATGTTTGCCGGGAGCTACTACAGCTACCGCAGTGACCGCAAGGCTACCGCCGAGAGTGCTGCGGTCTAACGGTTTTTTGCGCGTCCCAGGAACCAGAGCAGCGCTTCGTTGAACACCTGCGCTTGCTCGATGTTCGAGAGATGCGCGGCGGAGGAGATGATCTTCAACTCCGATCCCGGTAGTTTCTCGTGGATCGCGTGCGCCATCTCCGGCGGCGTGCCGTGATCCCGATCGCCGACCATGATGAGCACCGGGCACTTGATTTCGTCGAGCCGGTCGAGCAGGTCGATCCTGGAAATCGCGAGCGAGCACCCGATGTAACCCGCGGCGGGGGTATTACGGATATCGTTCCCGATGCGCTTCATCACATCCTTGCGCGACGCGCGGTACGGCTCGGTAAACCAGCGCGCAAGCGTGCTTTCCACCAGCGCTTCCATCCCTTGCTCCTGCGCGATGCGGATGCGGTCGCCCCACATCTTCGCCGCATCGGGCGGGCGGCGGCTGCTGGTGTCGGCCAGCACCATGCTGCTGAACACGCCGGGATACTTCAGTGCAAAAGTCTGCCCGATCATGCCGCCCATCGAAAGCCCCACCCAGTGCGTCTGCTTTATGTTGAGCGCGTCGAGCAGCGCTTTCGCGTCATCGGCGAGCTCATCCAACGTATATTCGCCGGATGGCGCGCTGCTGTGGCCGTGGCCGCGCGTGTCGTAGCGCAGCACCTTGTATGTCCCGGTAAGCACGCTCATCTGGTCATCCCACATGTGCAGGTTGCAAGCGAGCGAATGACTCATCGTGACCCAAGGGCCTTCGCCTTCGATGGTGTAATGGATGTCGATGCCGTTACCATTGATTTTCATCGTTTTCTCCTTTGCGCTTAAGCCGATGCGGAGACGCAAGTATAACCACAACCACAATGCCCGAAGCCGGCGGGAACGAAACTTTCACACCGCCGGCTATGACAAACCGTGCAGGAGTGGAACGTGATGCCGCGCTTTGCGGCCAAGCGCGCGGGCATCGGAGAACAGGAGGTGATCATGAGAACGATAGTGACGCTGCTGCTCGCGGTAGTTTCCTGGTCCGTTACTGCGGATGACCGGGCCGAGTTCAACCGTAGGGCTGCCGCTGCCGATATGACGGCTTTCCGCCAGCTCGATCTCAACGGCGACGGCCGGCTTACGCAGGACGAGGCGAAGCACGACCTGAATTTCGGGCCGCGCTTCGGTGACATCGATATCAACCGCGACGGCATCCTCACCCCTGAGGAAATGCGGCGTTACATCGAGCAGACCTACGGCGTTAGCGCCTCGGCCTGAGCCTGGATACGGCGCTGGCCGGGCTGGGGCAAGAGGAGAGGAATGCATCCGTTTTTCGTCGTTCCCCCCTTCGTCGGCGTGCGGCGGCGCAACACCGTGGTGGGGCCCTTGAAATTCCGGAAACCGACCCCAAATCAGCGTTCGTTGGCATCCCGCTAACGGCAGGAAAGCTTTAGTTCTCAAACCATTCGGTGAGGAGTGAGTGATATGAAAATCCGTCCGTTACACGACCGCATCATCGTCAAGCGGTTGGAAGAAGAGCGTAAGACCGCCTCCGGCATCGTCATTCCCGATACTGCGGCAGAAAAACCCGATCAGGGGGAAGTGCTCGCCGTCGGGAACGGCAAGGTCACGGAGGAGGGCAAAGTGCGTCCCCTCGATCTGAAGGTGGGGGACAAGATCCTGTTCGGGAAATACTCCGGTCAGACCGTCAAAGTCCAGAGCGACGAACTGCTCGTGATGCGCGAAGAAGACGTCATGGGCGTGATCGAAGCCAAGTAACCGCGGAGGTAACCAATCATGGCAGCAAAAGAGGTCAAGTTTCATGAATCCGCCCGCAATCGCATCGTTGCCGGCGTGAACGTACTGGCCGATGCAGTGAAGGTAACGCTGGGGCCCAAGGGCCGCAATGTCG
The DNA here is from genome assembly GCA_001771985.1 of Betaproteobacteria bacterium RIFCSPLOWO2_12_FULL_62_13. Lineage (GTDB taxonomy): Bacteria > Pseudomonadota > Gammaproteobacteria > Burkholderiales > SG8-41 > DSOT01. The sequence goes on from MERG01000287.1 coordinate 6,052, forward strand.
TGCTCGAACGCAGCTTTGGCGCCCCCACCGTCACCAAAGACGGCGTGTCGGTCGCCAAGGAAATCGAACTGAAGGACAAGTTCGAAAACATGGGCGCCCAGATGCTGAAGGAGGTCGCCTCCAAGACTTCCGACGTCGCGGGTGACGGCACCACCACCGCGACCGTGCTGGCGCAGTCTATCGTGCAGGAAGGCATGAAATATGTGGCCGCCGGGATGAATCCGATGGATCTGAAGCGCGGCGTTGACAAGGCCGTGGAAGCGATTGTCGAGGAGCTGAAAAAGCTTTCCAAGCCGTGCACCACGAGCAAGGAAATTGCCCAGGTGGGAGCCATTTCGGCCAATCTCGACGAGGCGATCGGCAAGATCATCGCGGATGCGATGGACAAGGTCGGCAAGGAAGGTGTCATCACGGTAGAGGACGGCAAGAGCCTGCAAAATGAGCTCGAGCTGGTCGAGGGCATGCAATTCGACCGCGGTTATCTCTCGCCGTACTTTATCAACAACCCCGAGAAGCAGATTGCCGTCCTGGAAGAACCCTATCTCCTGTACCACGACAAGAAGATTTCCGCGATCCGGGATCTGCTGCCGGTATTGGAGCAGGTCGCCAAGGCCGGCAAGCCGCTGCTGATCGTCGCCGAGGAAGTCGAAGGCGAAGCGCTGGCGACCCTGGTGGTCAACAACATCCGCGGCATTCTCAAGGCTTGCGCGGTGAAGGCGCCGGGCTTTGGCGATCGGCGCAAGGCGATGCTCGAGGACATGGCGATCCTCACCGGTGGCACGGTAATCTCCGAAGAACTCGGGCTCAAGCTCGAGAATGTGACGCTCAAGGACCTCGGGCGCTGCAAGCGCGTCGAGGTGGAGAAGGAGAACACCACCCTCATTGAGGGCTTCGGCGAGAAGAAGCAGATCGAGGGCCGGATCAAATCGATCCGCCAGCAGATCGAGGAGACCACCTCGGATTACGACCGCGAGAAGCTGCAGGAGCGCGTGGCGAAACTCGCCGGCGGCGTGGCGGTAATCAAGGTGGGCGCGGCGACCGAGGTCGAGATGAAGGAGAAGAAGGCGCGCGTGGAAGACGCCCTGCATGCGACCCGAGCCGCGGTCGAGGAAGGTATCGTGCCGGGCGGCGGCGTGGCCTATCTGCGCGCGCGTCAGGCCATCAAGGACCTGAAAGGCGCGAACCACGATCAGGACTGCGGTATCAAGATCGTGTGGCGTGCGCTTGAGGAACCGCTGCGCTGGATTGCGGCCAATGCCGGGGACGAGCCTTCGGTAGTCCTCAACAAGGTGGTCGAGGGGAAGAGCGCGTACGGCTACAACGCCCAGACCACGGCGTACGGCGATCTGATGGAGATGGGTGTCGTCGACCCCACCAAGGTTGCGCGCTGCGCGCTTCAGAACGCGGCCTCGGTAGCGGGCTTGATCCTCACCACGGACGCCATGGTGGCTGAGCTGCCTAAGGAAGAAAAACCGCTGCCGCACGGGCACGGCATGGGTGACATGGATTACTAAGTCCACAAGCGATGTGACTGACAGCCCCGCTTCGGCGGGGCTTTTTTTGTCGTAGGGTGCGCTTGCGCACCACCAATGCGACGGCGCGGTGCGCTCCGCCTTGCGGAGCACACCCTACAGGGATTCCAGCGCATCACAACCACTGAGCGAATAAACCCGATGCAGTCATGGGATTATTCGATGTAAAGTTATTTCAAGGCTCTGAAAACCGTTCGTGGTGAGCCCTTCGGCAAGCTCAGGACAGGCCTGTCGAACTACGAACGAAATCCATTCACGCGCGCAATCAGTGTGTTGCCGTTGTCCTTCGACAAGCTCAGGACGAACGGCAACGGTTTTTCGGAGCTTCCATTACTTAACGCTTCGCGGGAGACCGGCCATGCCTCAACGTCCTGTAAGACGCATAATCGAGAATCAGCGCATCGTTGCGGTCCCACCGACTACCACCGTCGCGGAAGCGGCCCGAGTGATGAAGAACAGTAAATTCAGCGCCCTTCCCGTGGTCGACAAACAGCGTCTCATCGGCATCTTTACCGAGCGCGATGCGCTGTTTCGCGTGCTCGCCGTGGGACGCGATCCGATTACCACTCCGGTCGCCAGTGTAATGACCCACAATCCGCAGACGACCCAACCGGATCGTCCCTTCGGACACGCGCTTCACCTGATGTATGAAGGCGGGTTCCGGCATGTGCCGGTGACCGAGCACGGACGGCTCGTCGGAATGGTCTCGGCCAGGGACGTGCTCGGCCCCGAACTCGAGGAGTTCGCATCGGAAATGCAGACCCGTGAGCACATCGGGGAGATTCTCGGCTAAGGAGTTTGTCCGACTTGGCGCCGACAAACTCCTAGCGCACGGTGATGGTGAGGGTGAAGTCGCCCCGCAGCAGGCCCACCGTAAATCCGCGCTCGGCGCCGCGCAGCGCGGCCTGGAACTCGGCCAGCGTGCGCACCCGCTTGCGATTCACCGCGTAGATGATGTCGCCGGGGCGGAACCCGGCCTGCCGGGCGCGGCTATCCTGCTCCACCGCCGAAACGATGAGGCCCTGTATGCGCTGATAGAGGGGGCTGCCGCGTTCGATCTCCACCACCCGCATTCCCGGCAGTTGCGGCACGGCCTGCCCGTCCCCGTTGCCGATTTCCTGAGGCGCGGCGATCCGGGTCCGCAGCGAGCGCATCGTGCCGCCGCGGTTGACGCGCAGCTCGACCTCCTCGCCGACGGGCGTGAGACCAAGCCGTGCACGCAGTGCCGCGGCATTGCGGATCGGCCGCCCGTTCAGAGCGACGATCACG
>MERG01000287.1:8948-11764 GCA_001771985.1 Betaproteobacteria bacterium RIFCSPLOWO2_12_FULL_62_13
AGCTCGGGCGTGAGGTCCACCATTTCGATGCCGAGCCGGCCGCGCCGCACCTCACCGTAGCGCGCGATCTGGTTCATCACCGCGCGCGCCATGTTGGAGGGCACGGCGAAACCGATTCCGACATTGCCGCCGGCCGGCCCGATGATCGCACTGTTGATGCCGACGAGTTCACCGCGCAGGTTGACCAGCGCTCCCCCGGAATTGCCGGGGTTGATTGAAGCGTCGGTCTGGATGAAGTCCTCGTAGCCCTCGATGTTGAGTCCGCTGCGTCCCAGGGCGCTCACGATGCCGGAAGTTACCGTCTGCCCGATGCCGAACGGGTTGCCTATGGCGATCACATAATCCCCGACCTGCAACTGGTCGGAGTCGCCGAGTTTGATCGCCGACAGATTCTGCGCCGGGATCTGCAGCACCGCGATGTCCGTGCCCGGATCGGTGCCGATGAGCTTTGCCTGGAACTGGCGCCGGTCCTTCAGTGTTACGACGACCTGTTCGGCTTCCTTGATCACGTGATGGTTGGTGAGTATGTAGCCGCGGCTCGCATCGACGATGACGCCCGAGCCCGCGGCCTGCTCGCGGCGCTGTGGCCGGTCGGGCAGGTTGAAGAAACGGCGAAAGAACGGGTCGCTGAAGAGCGGATTGTCCTCGAGCGGCGAGCGCGTGACGACCGAGATGTTCACTACCGCGGGCGTCACCTCATTGACGAGGGGAGCGAGCGTGGGCAATCCCCGCGCCTCGATCTGCGGCTGAGCCGCAATGGATTGAATGACGACAACGAAAAACGCCGCCACTACGACAAGGACGCGCCGGAAGCAGTGCATAGGGAAGGAAAGGTTACTTGAGAATCTGAAACAGGTTGTTGAAGTCGTCGGTCCACAGCCTGAGGCCGGGGATTTCCGTGATCTCGCTCGCGGCGTCCGCGATTTCCTTGTGGTCGAGGCGCTCCCGGCGGCGCGACACCAGCACCCAGTCGGTCTTGGCGAGACTGTCGTTGTCCTCGGCCTCGTCGATGATGAGCGCCGCGTGCAGACGATATTCGTCGGCGATGCGCTTGACTACCGGCGCGAGCCGCAGGAAGCGGTTGGTGACATGAAACGCGATCACGCCTTCCGGCTTCACATGCTTGAGGTAGACCGCCATCGCCTCGCGCGTGATGAGGTGTACCGGAATCGAATCACTCGAGAATGCGTCGATCGCGAGCAGGTCGTAGTCTTGTGGTGCTTCGCGCTCCAAGTTGAGCCGCGCATCCCCCAGCACGGTCTCGATCCGCGCGCCGCTCTTGCCGAGAAAGGAAAATTCTCTGCTCGCGATTTCGACCACCTGCGGATTGATTTCGTAAAAGCGGTAGACGTCGCCGGGGCGCCCGTACGTCGCGAGCGTGCCTGTGCCCAGCCCGATCACGCCGACGCGGATGGCGGCAGGGCTTGCCTTGATGGCGCGGCCGATGCCTGCGCTTGGGCCGTAGTAGGTAGTCGGCTCCGTCTGCCGGCTGGCGGCCAGGAACTGCTCGCCGTGCATGATGACGCCGTGCATCAGCCGGCGCACGCCGTCCTCGGTGTTCTCGTGGCCGACGTCCTTCACCCGCAGCGTCCCATAGAAGTTGCGGGTCATGACGCGCGCGTCCTGGGACAGGAGATCGATGTATTGGTAGACATGGTATGTGGCGAAGCCCGCCACGCCGAGGGCCAGCACCGGCACCACGGCGAGCATCCGGCGCGCGAGGTAGCCCGCGATCAGCAAGGTGACCACCAGACCGATGCCGAATTCGTAGTAGGTGTTGAAGAATTTGGGGGCCACAAAACCGACGAGAAGGCCCCCCAGCGCGCCGCCCAGAGAAACCATCAGGTAGAACGTCGTCAGGTAGCGCGGGGCGGGCTTCATGTTGGCGAGCTCGCCGTGGAAGAACATGCAGCACACGAACAGCCCCACGGAGTAGAGCGGGATCGCTTCCTTGATGTCCATGATCCCGCCGTCGGCGTGCAGCCCCCACGCCATCGCGCCGACGATGACGAGCAGGGGGCCAAGGAAAATGTGGCGCTGGTACCAGCCGCGCCCCTCAAAGCACAGGACGAAGGTGACGAGATAGAGCGTGAGCGGCAGGATCCACAGGAACGGCACTGAGGCGACGTCGTGCGTGATGTGGTTGGTCACGCCGAGCAGCATGAACGAGCCCATCGCGGAGAGCAGCAGCCACAACGCATACTGCCTGAAGTGAGGGGCCGGACCATCGTTTGCCGCGGCGACCGCGGCAGCCGCGCTGGCGTTCCGTGTCTGGTGGCGCACGCTGTAGAGCGCAGAACCGACGCACAGCACCACGAACAGCACATAGGCCGCAGTCCAGCCATAGGATTGCTGCTGGGCGGTGATCCAGGGCTCAACGGCGAATGGATAAGCGATCAGCGCGAGCAGCGAGCCGAAGTTGGACAGGGCGAAGAGGCGGTAGACCGTGCCCGCGGGAAATGTGCGTGCGAACCACGCCTGCACCAGGGGCCCGGTGGTCGAAAGGAGAAAATAGGGCAGCCCGATGGTGCCCGCGAGCAATCCCAGGATACGCCAGGTCGGGTCGTCGTCGCCGTCCGGTTTCCAGGAGGCATCAGGAATGATCGGCAATGAAGCCAGGCTCAACGCGAGAAACGCAATGTGCAGCGTAATCTGGGTGCGGGCTTTAAGTCTGCGCGTGGTCCAGTCGGAATACGCGTAGCCGAACAGCAGCAGAAACTGGAAGAACACGAGACAGGTGGTCCACACCGCGGCGGAACCGCCGAACCAGGGCAGGATCTGCTTGGCCACGATCGGCTGGACCAGGAACAGCAGGA
>MERG01000288.1 GCA_001771985.1 Betaproteobacteria bacterium RIFCSPLOWO2_12_FULL_62_13
AACGTGCCGGGCCGCTTCTCGCATAGTCCCATCACGACGTAGGCGCCCGCCTCGCGCGCGGCCTCGGCCAGCGCCTCGGTCGCCGGCGACGGGATCTCTACGGAGTTCTTGAACAGCTCGGTCGCCAGCCGCCGGCTCTCTGGGGTGGTGGCGGGATGGAAGTGATACCACAGCGGGTGTCCCGGGATGAAGCCCTCCGGAAAACCGATGATCTTCGCGCCAGCCGCGCCTGCCTCCCGGATCAGACGGCACGCCTTTTCGACGGTAGCCTCGCGGTTGAGAAAGATCGGCGCCGCCTGAACGGCAGCCACTCGAATCTTCGTATAAATGTCTCCCATGGTTAGCACCTCCCTTATTTAGGACGCTGACTACCATCGCACTCCATCGCCGGCCTGTCAATCGTCACCGAACACCCGTCACCGGTCACTCGCATTTTTGCTATCTTGTAGCATCCGTGACTCGTGACTCGTAACGACCACCCCTCATCCTTCGTCAAACGATCCGGCTGAGATCGATGCGCCCGCGCCGCAGCGGCGGACACCAGAAATAGGTGCCCGAGACCGGGCGCGTGAACTTGAACAGCGCGTCGGCGATGCCGTCCTCGGCGCCGACCATGCGCGCGAGCTGCGCTTCGAACGCGTCGAGCGATCTGCCGAACGCTACGAACACCAACCCGGCGCGCGGCCCATCGGTCCACGGCATGGAGCGCCGCACGACGGAAGCCTCGGGCTCGAAGCTCTCCTGGGCGGTGCGCTTGACGTGCGCGGAGGACGGCGCGCGGTCGAGTTCTTCGTTGTCGCGCTTGCGGTTGGATCCTGAACGGGTCGATCAGCGCGGCCCATTTTACGGGCGTGCATCGCGGCGGAGCAAATGGAAACGCAGGGCGGGCGCCGCCCGCCACAAAGCGCCTTTCGGATCAACCAGGCACCGATCCCGTTTATACTTCGCTCGAAAAGGGGAATATGAATGGCCATCACGCTGATCGAAAACTTCCGCGCCGTGTTCTATGCCCCGTTATACGCGACCGCCGCGCTCGGCGCGTACGAGGCGGAGGGGATGGAAGTGAAGATGAAGATGTCGGCGGCGGCGGACAAGACACTCACGACGCTCACCACCGGGGCGGGTGAGGTATCATGGGGCGGTCCGCTGCGGATCATGGCCGCGCTCGACAAGGACCCGAAAGGCGGATACGTCGCATTCTGCGAGGTGGTCGGCCGCGATCCCTTCTTCCTTCTGGGGCGCGCGCCGAACCCCGCATTCCAACTCACCGACCTCATCGGGAAAAAGCTCGCGACGGTGAGCGAAGTGCCCACGCCCTGGATCTGCCTTCAGTACGATCTGCGCCGCGCGGGGATCGATCCATCGGCCATCGAACGCGGGCCCGAGCGCGGCATGGCGGAGAACGCTGCAGCGCTGCGCGCCGGAGAAGTGGACGTGATCCAGGTTTTCCAGCCCTACGCCCGCAACCTGACCGATGAAGGCGCGGGCCATATCTGGCATGCAGCGGCGGCCCGCTGATTGACCTCTTACACGACGTTCAACACGACGCGCAGTTTCATCGACAGAGACCCCGACACCGTGCTGCACATGACGCGGGCGATGCACCGGACGCTCAAGTGGATCGCGGCGCACGGCGGGCGCGACATGGCGGAAGTGATCGCCCCATATCTTTCCGACATCCCGCTTCCCGCGCTCGCCGCCTGCTGCAACGACTACAAGGCGCTGGGACTCTGGAACCGGAACCCGGTGATGCAGCGGGAGGGCCTCGAGTGGCTGCGCGACGCGATGTTCGCCGCCGGCTACATCCGGACGCCCTTCGCCTACGAGGACTGTGCCGACATGCGGTTCGCGGAGCAGGTCGTGCGCGAAGATCCGCCGTCCATTTGAGCGGCGAGCGACCGGGCATGGGTAATGGCAATACCCGTCACCCGTCACCTGTGACTCATCACTCTTTGCAGAAACCGCGATGTTATTGGAATCGGCGCATCTGCTCAAATCGACGTGTATTCGAAATCCCCCACGGCGCATACAAACAGTAGCGCCGACCACCAAAGACGCCGCAGCAGCCTCCGCCTAAGGTGTCCACCAGTAGCGCACGACGTGAAAGAAGATCGGGGCGGAGAAGCATACCGAGTCGAGGCGATCGAGCATGCCGCCGTGGCCCTCGATCATCTCGCCCCAGTCCTTGACGCCGCGGTCGCGCTTGACCGCCGACATGACCAGGCCGCCCAGAAAACCCATTAATGCGATGACAAGCGAGACCAAAGCTGCCGTTCCCGGCGAGAACGGCGTGATCCACCATAAAGCGGCGCCCAGCGCCGTGGCGCTCGCGACCCCCCCGGCGAATCCTTCGACTGTCTTCGAGGGCGAGAGCTCGGGTGCGATCTTGCGCTTGCCCAGGAGCTTGCCCCAGACGTATTGCAACACGTCGCTCGATTGCACCACCAGGACCAGAAACACGAGCAGGAACGCGTTGCGTCCCTCGTAACCCGGGATATCGAGCATCAGCAACGCCGGGACGTGCGAGATGCAGAACACGCAGATCATCAATCCCCACTGGATCGTCGCCGTGCGCTGCATGAAATTACGGACGTCGCCGGAAAGCGCGGCGACGATGGGCAGGAGCAAGAACGCGTAAACGGGGATAAAGATCGAGTACAGGCCGTACCACTCGATCCAGACCAGGTAATACTGAAACGGCAGGACCACGAAGAAGCTCAAGACCAGCGCCCAGTGGTCGCCGCGCCGGGTCGGGGTGATCGTGGCGTATTCCCTGAGCGCCGCGAACGAGGCGAATGCAAACAGCAGAATGACGCCGGGTTTGCCGGCGAGAAGCGCAGCGCCGATCCCCGCAGCCATCACCCACCATGCCTTGATGCGTGCGTTCAGGTTGTCGATGACCGGGTGCGGCGCGCCCCGCGCCAGGCGCGACTTGAGCGTGAAGCCCACCACGGAGGCGAACATGAGTATGCCGGTAACTCCGGCGAGCAGCAGCAAGGTGTGCCTTTCGAACGACATGAGCAAGCCTGTTCAGACGGGGCGCACGGATGCGGCCAGGTCGAGGAGCGCCCGCCGCGTGCGCTCGAGGAAAGCCGCCTTTGCCTCCCCCGGCGTAAGCCGCATCGGCGAACCGAAATTGATCGAGCACAACAGCGGCACCGGTATCGTTTCGCCCTTGGGCAGCACCCGGCCGAGGTTCTCCATCCAGACCGGCACCAGTTCCACCTCCGGTCGCCCCGACGCCACATGGAAGAGACCGCTCTTGAATGGCAACAGGATCTCTTCGGTGGTGTTGCGCGTGCCTTCCGGGAACAGGATCAGCGAGTCGCCACCGTCCAGGGAGGCGACAATGGTGTCGATCGGGTCCGCGGCGCCCGGCTTGCGGCTGCGGTCGATCAGCACGCCGCGGAGAACCTCGTGGATGATGAAACGCTTGAAGCGTCCCTTGTCCCAGTAATCGGCGCCCGCGACCGGCCGCGTCTTCACCCTCAGATCCCGCGGCAGCGACGCCCAGATGAGTACAAAATCGGCATGACTCGCGTGGTTGGCGAAATAGATGCGCTGCACGGCGGCCGGCGCACACCCGATCCACCGCGCTTTCGCCCCGGTCAGAAAGCGTGTGAAGCCGGTTATGAGACCCGCAATCGAGCCGGCCAACATGCGCATCATGGCATCCATGTCGGGCTATGCGAATGATTTTCCGGTCTGTTCCGCGAAGCGGCCGAGCGCTGTCATGTGCGCCGCGTCGAGGACCACGGCCGGACGGGCGCGGCGAACCTGTTCGACCGCATCGGTGTCGCTGGCAGCGCGTCCGCTGGCTACGAGCCATGCGGCGACCGCGGTGGCGCTGCGCGAAAAGCCCAGGGCGCAGCAGACGAGGACCGGCCCGTCCGAAAAGACGGTCTCGATGGCGATTACGGATCGCTCGATCTGGGCGATCGAAGGCGCTACCAGATCAAACTGCGGCACGTTGACGTAGCGCACGCCGCCCGCCGCACACGGCAGCTCGGCGGTCACGTCGACGATGGCGCGTACGCCTTGCGCATCGCGCTCGTTGCGGGTTGGCAGCCGCCCGAGCAACAGGCCCGGCACGACCGCATCCGCGCTCGCTGTCGCCCGCGTCCACCAACGTGAGTTGAGCCAGGCCCCGAGGATGTACGGGGCCAGCAGCCACCACGCGGCGGCGCTCATCGAGCCGTCCGCCCGCTTCTGGAACGCCGTCTCATCGAGGAATGCATGGATTACGGAAACGACGGCAAGCGATCCCGATACCCACAGCAGCCACGTTGCCCAGCCCCCGACATGGATCGCAATCGCGCCGACCACCAGCGCAGCCGCGCCGTAGCGCACCGCCAGAATGCCGCGCCGGGGGTCCGCGGTCATCGTGACGCCGCCGAAGTGCGAGCGCCCGTCCTCCGGGAAAAGCCATACGCAAAGCCATCCTGCCCACAACCCGGTCGGGAGGTCGATGAAATGGTGTTGGTAAGTAGTGAGCACCGAGATGCCGATCAGGACGAACCAGGCATTCACCACCCAGCGCCACCGACCTTGAACGTGCCGGAGATAGAGAACCCAGAGGATGACCAGCAGCGCGATGTGCAGCGACGGCGCCTGGTTGAACGGCTTGTCGAACCCCGTCAACACGTCGAACATGAGCCCGAAAAATCCATCCGTCTCGGGACGGGGGAAGGTGAAGCGCAATGGAAACAGCAGGAAGCACGAGACCGAGATCAGTTGAGCGCACAGCAGCCTCCGCCCGTGGACGTCAAGCTCGCGGTGCGTCGTGCACACGAAGAGCGACAACCCGTAGAGAAAGTCGATGGACCAGTACGGGACGATAGTCCACGCCGCGAAGGGGATGGAGCGCTCCCAGTCGAACACGACGGCGCCGACCTCCGCACGCCGGCTCGCGACCCAGTTTGCAAGACCGTAGCTCGCGAAAAAGAAAGGGCCCAGAAACACGAGCCACAGAAAAGCCCGCTTCCACGGGCGCTGCGACGCGGCGGCGGGATTGCCAGCAGCCTGCATCTCAGGCTCGCACCGCGAGCGATACCGTGAAAATGCCCCAGTCGTCGGTCCATTGCTCCAGCTTGTTGAAGCCAACGGATGCGACGAGCTGATCGATCTCGCCCTGCGTGCGCCTCCGCATCACCCAGGGCCGGCCGTCACGGTGGCTGGTGAGCGTGCGCGCGATGAGCTCGAGCTGCGGATGCCAGGGCTGGCCGGTGTAGATCAGAAAGCCGCCAGGCTCGACAGCGTGCGCGAGCCCGCGCAGCGACGCCGTGACCCGCACGTTGTCGGGAAACAGCTCATAAAGTCCCGACACGATGGCGACAGTCGGCCGCGGAACGATGGAGGCGACGCTTTCCTCGTCGAACGCATCGCCCTTCACGAAGCACGCCACATCCCCAAGCTTCTTCTCCGCGATCAGCGCCGCGCCATCGCGCACGTTTATGTCGCTGTAATCGCGAAGCAGGACGGCTTCCGGGCGCCACGGAAGCTTCTCCACCGCCTCGAGCACGTAGCGCCCGTGGCCGGCGGCGATGTCGGCAATGCGCAGCGGGCGCTCCTGCCCCTTGAGACGCCGCGCGGCGGCGGCTATTGCGCACTCCAGGTGTTCCTTGCGCACGCGTATGCCGCGCCAGCCGATCGAATCGAGATAGTTGCGGTCTATCATGCGTCCGAGCGGCGTGACCCCGCTTGCGCGATTGCGATAGATGTAGTCGAGCGTGCTGCCGGAATCGAAGCCGGTGCTGATGCCGAGCAGGATGCCTTCCGACAGCTTCCCGAGCGTGCGCATCGACAGCCTGAGCACGCCGAACTGGAGATTCTTGAGCGATAACGGCGGCAGCGGCGCGCCGAGCCGCGCTTCCTCATCCTTGGTGAACCCCTGCCGGTCGGCATGCAGCAAAGACGGCGCCTGGAACGGCCGGGCGAACATCCGCCTGATGAAATCGCGAACCTTGTCCAGCGCCAGGCGGCGGTCCTTCTCACCGAGCGTATCGTGATAGAAGCCGGGGAGCACGTGTTGCTCTTTGACGGTTGACCCGAGGCGCTCGAAGAACTCGAGCTGGGGGCGCCGGTGCACGACCCAGTCCGCTCCGGAGATGAGCAACTGCAGCGGCAACTGGATCGCCTGCGCGTCGGCCACCACGCGCTCCGCCGCGTCGTAGAGCGCAAGCAGGACCCTGACCGAGATCGCACGGGTAATCAGGGAATCGTTTTCATAAGACCGGATCCGCTCCGGATCATGGGTGAGAAACTTCGCCTTGACGTAGGAGTTGAGGAAAAAATTGCCGAAAAGCCCGTACATGAGCCTGAGGCCGGATCGCGCGAACGGCACGTAGAGCTTCACCTTGAATGCGGGTGCGGCGAGCACAAGACAACGCACGCGCGGGGCGTAGTCGTGCGCCCACGCCGTCACCAGCACTGCGCCCACACTCTGGGCGATGACCGCAATGTTTTCGACGCCAATGCCGTACTCGTCCGCGACGCAACGGATGAAGACGTCGATGTCCTTTACCGAGGCCGCGAAGCTCGGGCTGTCGCCGCGCTCGCCGGGTGAGCGGCCGTGGCCGCGGGCGTCCCACGCGAACATCGCGAAATCGTCGAGCCCAAGCTCATCGACGATATGCCACAGCCGTCCCGAGTGCTCATGGCCTCTGTGGAACAGCACGATCGCCCGATCAGCCCGGCTGGCGGCCGCGGGCCAGTAGCGATAAAAGAGCTGCGTCCCATCATGCGTGGTAAACGTCTTCTCCTCCGCGCGCCGCATTGCGCCTCCCCCAGTGTATCCAGTATCTACTGCCGGCGTGGCTCGGCGAGCCCCCTTCTGACCCGGTTCGCGATCGTGACCACGAGCAGCGCGGCCACGGCCGCCCAGATCCAGTCGAACGCCGCGCCGAGCGGAACACCGAGGCCGACCAGCAATCCAATCAGACCGAACACGAATGCCCGATCGCTCTTGCCCATCGGCCCATCGTAGCGCCGGCTCGCTCCCACCATGATACCCAGCACACCGGCCATTTCGGAAATGATCGAAAGTGCGATGATCACCCCCACCAACCAGGGACTGGACCCCGGCAGCAGCGCGAATGGAAGATAGAGCGCGCTGTCCGAGATTACGTCGGTAAGTTCGTTCAGATACGCACCGAGCGCCGATGCCTGGCCGAACTCGCGCGCGAGCATGCCGTCCACCGCATTGAATGCCATGCGCAGGAAAAACCAGATGGGCACAAGAAGGAACAGCCCTGCCGGCGCGGGCATCGCGGCAAGAACGGCGCCGAGCGCCACCGACACAACGCACGCCGCCACGGTGACCTGGTTCGCCGTAACTCCTGCCCGGTGGAGAGCGCCGGTCATGGGTCGCAGCAAAGCCTGGAACCGCGGTTTCAGTTCATAGACGCTCAAGTCTCATCGCCCCCTTCGCTGTTCGGGTTGCGTCATCCTCCCAAGCGGCGTCCTGCGTAAGGATACACGATTCATATCGATGACGCCCGACCACACAGGTAACTCCATGACGAAGGCAGGCTCCCGCCCGTCGTCGCGTCGCGGAAACGGAAAGCGGCTTCGCAACCATCATGAAGAAGATGAGTATTACCGGGATGAACGCCGATCGGCCTGTGCTCACCATGCACCGCCGCCCCTTTGCTCCAAAAAAAGGAAACCCGGCTACGCCCGCCCAGTTCCGCTACACTAGCGCGTATTGGAAAAGGAGGAAACCCGAATGGATGGCGTCAATCGGCTGCGTTCTGTCGGACTGATGGTCTGCACCTTGCTCGCGGCGCCGATCGATCCTGGCTACACGCAGTCCTATCCCGCGAGACCCGTGCGCTTCGTCGTGCCCTATCCGCCCGGTGGCACTACCGATCTCGTTGCGCGCGGGATTGCCGCCAAGCTCACCGAGCGCTGGGGGCAGCAGGTCGTGGTGGACAACCGGGGCGGCGCAAGCACGATCATCGGCGCCGAACTGGTTGCGAGGGCGGCCCCCGATGGTTACACCATTCTGCTCGCAACGCAGACGACCTTGTCGATCAACTCGCAACTTTATCCGAGGCTCCCATACAACGTCACGCGTGATTTTGCACCGATCACGCCCGTCGTGTATTTCCCGTACGTGATCGCCGCCCATCCTTCGGTGCCGGCGAATTCGATCAAGGAGCTCATCGAACTCGCCAAAGCAAAGCCGGGGACTCTCGCATACGGAACGCCGGGCACCGCCTCGACCAATCACCTCGCCGGCGCGCTGCTCGAATCGATGGCGGGCATCAAGCTCCTGCACGTGCCCTTCAAGGGATCCGGACCGGCGATGACCGCCGTGCTCGGAGGCCAGGTGCAGCTCATCATTACGGGCGCTGCGACTGTCCTGCCGCACGCGAAAAGCGGCAAAGCGAAGATCCTGGCGTTTGCCGCCGAGAAGCGTCATCCGAACTGGCCCGACATTCCCGCGACCGGCGAGGCAGGGCTCAAAGGCTACCAGGGCGGCACCTGGTTCAGCGTGGTGACGCGCGCCGGCTCCCCGCGGGCTATCGTGGAGGAACTCAACAAGGAAATCATCGCCGCGCTTGCCACCCCGGAGATCAAAGAACGCTTTACCGCGATCGGTTTCGACATCCACACCAGCACGCCGGAGGAGTTCGCGCGGTTCATCAAGACCGACATGGCGCGGACCGCGAAAGTCATCCGGGACGCCGGGATCAAGCTGGAGTGAGCGAAGCTTGCTTCGCAAGGAAGGCACGGAATTCACGGAGGAGTCCGCGCGGAGCACACGGAGAGCACCGAGAGTCTTTTATGTTTGAATTCTCTTTTTTCTCGGTGTTCTCAGTGTGCCCAATGTGAAATAACGCTCAGCGCGAAACGGAGTTCGCACGAATGACGGAGCCCGTTTCTTCCGCGAGCGTTTTCCTCACCGCCTCGACCACCGCCGCCTCGTACGCGCGGATGAAGTCCACGCTGTCTTCGGCGGCGATGCGGTGCTGTTTCATCACGGCCGCACGGGATGGCTTGATCTTGTCCACGTGCGAGAAAAACGCGACGGTCCGCGCCAGATCGCGCCCCAGCGCCTCGAATACGCTCTCCAGGAACGGGTAATGACGGCTGTACGTCATGTCGTTGGCGATGGCCACGTTGTTCAGCTCGCCTCGCTCCCAGGCGAGCACCCGTTCCGCCTTGTTGAAGATCGCGGCGCGCTTGCGCAGGAGCGCCCCGGATGAGATCTCCACGCGCTGGTAGCGCGCATAGAGCGCCGCGAGTTGTTCGTAGAAGGTTACGGTCGCGCGGGTGAGCTTCGATTGCGCGTCGGCGTGGCGCCGGATCGCCCTGCTCTCGCGGGCGTAAGGACCGAATTTCTCCTCGCTGAACACCGCCATCGCCTTGTAGGTGATGAGGTTGCAGAGCGCCTCCTCGATACCGTACGGGAGCCCGAACTGGTCGTGGCAATCTTCGTGAATGACGAGATAGAGGAAGCGGTCGAGCTTGCCGGTGATCATGGCGGGGGTTACCGGGGTTGCGTCTTCGCCCCACGCCTCCACCGCGCCGAAGAAGACGTCGGCCTCGTGGCCGAGCTTGCGGCATTCCTCCTCCGTCACCGAATCGTACCACCGGATCGCCGGATCTTCGTAGGAGTACGGCAGGTAGAAGCGCGACGCGTGGCCGCAGAAGGAAGACGCGTCCTCTTCGTCGGAGAGCCTGAGGAAGTTCTCCGTTTTACGAAAGCCGATCCGGCGCTCGAACGCCCGGATTTCGTCCAGAAGTGCGCCCCACTCATCGGCCACGCCGGGCGCCGGCGGGGCAAGAAAGTCGCGTATCTGGCCGCATCCTGCGATCAGGGCCGCGAGCAGCGCGACAACAAGAAACGTCAGGCGACCAGAATCCACGCTCCGAGTCCGGTGAGAAGCACGAAACCAATTACGCTTGCCGCGAGTAACGCCCTGGTGCGAACCCGGAGAATTCCGACGGCCTCCACCAACCGGGCGTTCTGGCCGGCGAGGGAGTTGATGAGCTCGGAAGAAGCGGCGATTTCTTTCCTCAGCTCCGCGACCTGCGCCTCGAGCGCCTGCAGGCGGCCTTCCCCGCTTTCTGTTCCACCTTCTGCCAGGGCGTCGGAGCCGCTGTCCTTCACCGCGGTCCAAAGTTTCTTCGCACCGCGCGCGACGGTCGGAGCTGCGGCGATTACATCGGCCCACGGTATGAATTTGAATGCAGTCATCCACCCAGCCACGGCTACGCCTCCTTCCAGGCAATGTCATGTTACAGCCCAACGAGAATGACAGGAAAATGGGCTGAGCATTCCATTAGAAACCGCCTGACAAAATGAATTCCCCTACCCGTCAACCTTCCCTCACCCTCGGTCCCTCTATCCCTCACGCCCGATCCCTCTCCTTCCGGGAAAAGGGTCGGGAATGAGGGAAAAGACGCCACGCAAGGTCGATGAGGACGATTCGCGGTATGGACACCGTGACGATTCTCTCCGAAATCGCGAACCCGTGCCGACCGTACGGGCCGGGCCGTGATAATCTGTCGGGCGATACCTTAAACGCCCGCAGGAATCGCTTATGAGAAAGACGATCTGGTGGCTGATTGTGATTTTCGGATTGGGCCTGTTTGGCTTGATCTTTTACTACGCGATGCAGAAGATGCGGCCGGCGCCGCAGCGGGAGCCGCCGCCTGTCGTTGCTCCGCCGGTGCCCACGCCTCCCGCCGAACCGCAGATACGCTTTCCGATCAGGCAGGAACCGCAGGAAAAGCCGCTGCCCGTGCTGAACGCGAGCGACCCGGTCATGAAGGAAGCGCTGGGCGGCCTGTGGAGCGACAAGACGTTTGAACAACTCTTCCACCTGAAGGATTTCATACGTCGCGTCGTCGCCACGATCGACAATCTGCCGCGCAACAAGCTCGCCTTGCGGCTCATGCCGGTGAAGCAGGTCGACGGAAAATTCCTCACCACTGGCAAGGGCGAAGGCCTCGCCATCAGCCCGGACAACGCCGCGCGTTACGCGCCTTATATGCGAGTGGCCGGCGCCATGGACGCCACGAAGCTGGTGGCGCTCTACGTCCGCTTCTATCCCTTGTTCCAGCAGGCGTATCAGGAGCTGGGCTACCCGCAGGGCTATTTCAACGACCGCCTGGTCGAGGTGATCGATCACCTGCTTGCAGCGCCGCAACTGCAGGCGCCGGTGAAGCTCGTGCAGCCCAAAGTCTTCTATCTGTTTGAAGATTCCGAGCTGGAGGCGCGTTCGGCCGGCCAGAAGATCCTGATACGCATCGGCGACGAGAACGCCGCCCGGATCAAGGCGAAGCTGCGCGAAATACGCGGCGAGTTGACCCGCCAGGTTCCGAAAAAGTAGGTAGCCAGGGTCAGCGATCCGATAAACCTGGAAAAAGCGAACCGCAAAGACGCGAAGGCGCAAAGGATCGCAAAGATAATGGCTTGAAAAGAAGCAGCGATTCTCTTCTTGGGTGAACTGACAGATTAAAGAATTGCTTTGCGTCACTTGGCGTCTCTGCGCCTTTGCGGTTATGGACTGCCGTTTTTGGGATAAAAGGGCGCGTCCCCTTTATCCGGCGGTGCCGATCACTCCGGCAGCGCTGAGCGCGGCGATCTCCCCGGTGTTCATGCCGAGCAGGTCCCGCAACGCCTCGCCGGTGTGCTGGCCGAGCGTCGGCGCCGGCGCGGTTACCGTGCCCGGTGTTCTGGAAAGACGCACGGGCGTGCCCACCATTCGAACCCTGCCCGCCCGCGGGTGGTCGAGTTCCACCAGTGCGTCCCGCGCCCTGACCTGGGGGTGCTCGACAACCTGGGCGAGATTATTGATGGCGCCCACGGGGATGTCGTTCGCCAGCAGCAGCGCTTCCCACTGCTCGTAGGTCCGCGTGAGGAATACCTCTTGCAGCGTTGGAATCAGGCTCTCGCGGTTGCGCGCCCGGCCGGGAACGGTGCGATAGCGCGGGTCGTCGATCAGCTCGGCGCGGCCGATGACCTGACAAAACTTCTTCCACAGCTTCTGGCTCGCGATCGCCAGCGCGAGGTCGCGCGTCCTGGTGTGAAATGTCTGGTAGGGGACCACGGCGGCGTATGCCGTGCCGAGAGGTTTGGGAATGACCCCGTCCGCGAAATAGTTGCCGAAGGTCGTGCCGAGCAGCGCGAGCTGCCCTTCCAGCATCGAGATGTCGACCGCCTGCCCCTCGCCCGTGCGCTCCTTCACCCTCAGTGCAAGCATGATGCCGTAGGCGGCGTTCATGCCGGCCGTCAGGTCGGCGATCGAGACCCCGGCGCGCACGCCGCTTCCGCCCGCCTCGCCGGTGACGCTGATCATGCCGCTCTCGGCCTGCAGAATGAGATCGAGCGCGGCGCGGCCGCGGTACGGTCCGTCCTGGCCGAATCCGGAAACGGAGCAATAGATGATGCCGGGATTGCGTTTGCGCGCCGCTTCGTAGTCGAGCCCGAGCCGGGCCAGGGCGCCCACGCGATAGTTCTCCAGCACGATGTCGCAGCGCTCGACCAGGCGGAAGAACAATTCCTTGCCCTGCGGGCGTTTGAGGTCAACGACGATGCTGCGCTTGTTGCGATGAAGACTCAGGAAATACGCGTGATCCGGGCCCGGCATGGGCGCGCCCCAGTTGCGCGCAATGTCGCCCGAGCCGGGCGGTTCGAGCTTGATCACCTGCGCGCCGAAATCGGCCAGCATCGTTGAACAGAACGGTCCCGCGAGCGCATGGCTCAGGTCGAGCACTTTGATGTCTTCGAGCGGCAGCCGCATGGAAATCCCGGTGTTGTTCTAACACGTTTACGACGCTCTGCATTCGATTCGATTTTCTCACAATTCGCACCGAGGCAAAGGAACCCGGGGAGTAACACGCATCTCCGAGGAGCGAATTGCGGCGAATGGATCGAGCGCCGCTGAAAGTCTAGTTGAACGGCCACGGCATGTCGGCGAGCGACTGCAGGATCCCCCGCGGATAATCGAGCACCAGGAAATGCGACAGCAGGGCGAACAGAATGACTGCGCCCAGACCGCCGAGCGCGGCCGGGCGCCATGCCGACCGCGCCTTCACCCGAAGAAAAGTGGCGACGTAGACGAAGGTTCCGAGCACGAAACCGAAGAGCGCAGTCGCGCCGATCAACCCGAGAATCCAGGCCTGGTAATGCAGCTCGCCGCGCTGGGGTGCCGCGTTTGCCGCCCACTCGCGCTCGCTGTCGTAGAGCACGTAGGCCGGGCGCTTCCGCAACGACAGGAGCGCCGCCGCGCCGAGCAGGACAAGCGTGCTCAACGTCACGGTCAGCGGGAAGACCCGCGCGAGGAACGTGAGCCGGAACGCGTCGTAGATCGCATAGCCGAAGCAGGCGATCAGCACGCCGAGGAAGATCATCTGCGGCGCTTTGTTCGCGGGAGCGTGCGGCCCATCGGACGTCAGGGCCTCCCGATGCGGCTTCATGCGCGCGGCGAGGAAGATCGATACGACGATCAGGCCGAGCAGGATCAGCACGCCGGTTCGCTCGAGGAAACTCGCCCCGTATACCTGCACCGACTGGTAGACGGCCGCATCGAGCTTCATCGAAAGCACGAAGCCGATCAGCAGCGCCGGCCGCGACCAGCCGAAGCGCTTCATGTACATGCCGAGCACGCCCAGCACGAACAGGGCGAGGAGATCGTACCAGCTCTGCGTCGCCTGGTACGCCCCGAAGTAGATGATCACGATCATGAACGGCGCGATCACCGCGTAGCGGATCAGCGTCAAGCGCGCGATCGGCTTCGCGAGAAACAGGCAGGTGCCGGTGCCGATCACATTGGCAAGGGCCAGCGACCACATGATGAGGAAAGTGAGATCGAGGTGGCGTTCGATCATGCCGATGCCGGGCTCGACGCCGATCAGGATGAGGCCGCCGAGGAACACCGCCATGCTGCCCGATCCCGGAATCCCGAACATCAGCGTCGGGATCAGCGCGCCGCCATTGTCCGCGTTGTTGGCCGACTCCGGCGCGATGACGCCGCGGATGTCGCCCTTGCCGAGCATTTCACGGTCTTTCGTCGTCTGCGCGAGGTGACCGTAGGCGATCCAGGTAGAGACCGAACTGCCGAGGCCGGGCATCGCCCCGATCAGCAAGCCGATAGCGGAGCAGCGCAGGACCAGCCATTTATGGCGCAGCGTTTCCCAAAAGCCGCGCAACGTGCCGGACCCGAGTTCGGCGGTCTCGGAGATCGTCTGGCCGCGGCGCAGGATCTCCACCATCTCGGGCACCGCGAACATGGCAAGCCCGACGATGACGAGCGGTATGCCGTCGCTTAAATACACGGTGTCGAAACTGAGCCGGTATTCGCCCGTGGCGGGCGCGGCGCCGATGCTCCCCAGCAGCAATCCCAGCCCGCACATCGCGAGACCCTTGATCGCGCTCGCTCCGGTCAGCATGCCGACCATCGTCAGCGCGAGGATGATGAGCATGAGCTGTTCGCCGAATCCCACGGCGAGGATCAGCGGCCGCGCGACGTAGATGCTCAATGTCAGGATGAGCGCGCCGAACACGCCGCCGATCATGGAGGCGGAGAACGCCGCGCCGAGCGCGCGCGCCGCCTCGCCGCGTTTCGCCAGTGGAAAACCGTCGACGACGGTGGCCTGCGCGCCGGAGGTGCCGGGAATGCCCATGAGCACCGCCGGAAACGTGTCCGAGGTGTTCGTGACGGCCAGCAACCCCACCATCATCGGCAGCACCAGCGTCGGGTCCTTGCCGTAGACGAACGGCAACAGCAACGACAGTCCGGCGATCCCGCCGAGACCGGGAAGGATGCCGACGACCAGCCCCAGCATCGTGCCCGCGAAGAGAAAAGCGAAGTGCTCCACGTCGAGCAGGGCGATGAGCCCCGTGACGATCATGTCGTACATGCGCATTCTCCGCCGGATCGCGTCCTATGCGAGCAGAACTCGCCGCCCGACCTAATACGTCACGTCGTGCTTGGTCTTGAGAAAGGTCCTGAGCCAGTCCTGGACGGCGGGCGAAAGCGTGGTCGCCTCCTTGATGATCGGGCGCGCCGCCTCGCCGACGAACTGCGGATAGCCCTCCACGATGGACGCGGCGAGCTTCTCGAATTCGGGATCCTTGAGCGCGTTCCGTGCCGCCGCGCGCCACGCCTCGACAACGGGCCTGGGCGTATCGGTCGGCAGGAAGATCGACTTGCTTGCCATGACGTTCATCTGCATGACCGCCTTCCAGGCCTCGTATCCCGGACCCGACGGCTTCTTGCCGTGCATGCGCTCATACACTTCCGTGAACGTCGGAAGATCCGGAAAGTTCGGGTCGCGCACGATGTTTCCCTTCTCGTCCTGGATGCCGAGGGTGAAGAGCGGCACGGCCTTGCCGGCCTTGACGAGCTGCGAGGCGTTCTTCTTGTACGCCGGCGTCGTATCGTAGTTGATGTTGAACTCGCCGCGCTCGAACGCGAGCCGCGTCGGGCCGCGTTGCACCCCCCAGACGTACTTCACGTCGAGACCGAGCAGCTCGAAGGCTATGGTGAACCGCATCTCGGCGCCGGTCGGGCCGCCTCCGCCAAACACCAGCCGTTGGCCCTTGAGTTTGGCGATCTCCTGCGCCCCTTTCACGCCCAGCCCGCTCGCGGCATAGAGCACGGCGCCCTGCGGCGAGAGCAGGACCGGTTGCCACTTGTCGAGATCATATTGAACCTTGGATTTCTGGAACACGAAATTCGAAACCGTCGAGGCCGAGACCACGATCACATTCAGTCCGTCCGGCTTGGCGCGGGACTGGAACTGGTTCGCACCCGGGATCGAGCCGCCGCCCGGCACGTTGCGAACGATGATGGTGGGGTTGCCGGGCAGGTGCCTCTCGAGATGCGGCGCGAGCGCGCGGATGTAGACATCGGAGCCGCCCCCGGGTTGGAAGGGCACGATGGCCTCCACACGCTTGCCGGCGAAATCGACCTTCTGCGCTATCGCTTCCGCCGCCGGCAAACCGGCGATGGCACACGTCATCCCCACACATGCGGCGATCCTGAACGACATAACCTTGTCCATTTTTCCCTCCTCCGTACTCTGGTTGAACGGCAGCTTTCCCCTGCCCGAACAACTATAGCGCCGTTGAAGACCGCTTTCAACGGCACGCCGCTATGCGAAAATGAAGCTCAATGGAGAGCCAGAGCATTCTCTACGCGCTGCGTCTGCGCCTCGAGCACGAACTCGGTCGTGACGATCATGGCCGTGGGCCGCCCTGCGGCCGGTCGCGATCGAGCGGCACGGGCGGGTCGTGGCCTGGCTCGTACCGCCTCCGGCCGCGAAGGCGCGCTCCGGGAAAACGCGAGCCGCCCGGCCCCGGCCGCGATGGAGCCGGCGCCTCGAGGAGCGTGTCATCGAGCTTTGCGCGCGCGGTGATTACCGTCCTTCGCGCTGGCTGCGCGCGGGCGATCCGCGGATGCTGGCGGGCGTGGCGGTGATGCTTGCCTCGCAGGAGAGTTTCGCCCGGACGCGCATGCTGGCGCTCGCCGAGCGGCTTCACGCGGGGATGAGCGCGCCCGGGGAATTCGGCCGGTGGCTGGCCCGCTCGCCCGTGCAGGCGGTGCGTTTCCTGCCCATGCTCAAGGCGCGAATGCGCGCGCCGGGACTGCCCGCCCGGTGACCGCGAAACGTCCCGCGCTGCGGCCGGACCCCGAATATCTGAAAGCGTTCGCCAGGATCATGTCGCGTATCGAGCGCGCGTTGGGGCCGAAGCGCCCCGCCCGCCCCGTCACCGTCTGTGTCGCAGGCGGCGCCACCCTGCACTTCTACACTGGGGAAAGATATTCGAACGACATCGATGCGAAGATCATGGCACGCATGATGCTCGACCCCGCGGAGCTCCAGGTCGCCTACCGCGGGGAGGATGGTCACGCGCGGCTGCTCTATTTCGATACGCAACATAACGACAGTTTCGCGCTGCTCCACCAGGATGCATACGGCGATGCCCTTCCGATCTCCGTGGCGGGTGTCGATCCCCGGCGCCTCGAGGTAAGACTCCTCACGCCGCTCGATCTCGCCGTCTCCAAGCTCTCCCGCTTCAGCGAGCAGGAACAGGACGATATCCGCGCGCTGGCGCGGGCGGGACTGATCGACGCGGTCGGGCTTCGCCGCCGCGCCGAGGCGGCATTGCCGGACTACGCCGGCAACCTCGAGCGAATCAGGACTTCGATCGGCGCCGCCTGCCGTCTCGTCGAAGCCGCCGGCAAGAAGCGGTGACAATGACCAAAAGCGCGTAACAAAGTGGCATCAGGCTGCTAAGCCGGTGCGAACACCGGCACCGACACGCCGCCTTCGGTCTTCCTGAAGACCACCTTCACCCTCTGTCCGATCCTGATCGTGTCGAGATCGCAATCGACGATGTTGGTCATCATCCGCACGCCTTCGTCCAAAGTGACGTAGGCGATGCAATATGGAACCGGCGTACCACGGCGCATGACGCTGTAGGTATAGATTTCGCCGGTGCCCTTCGCTTGCACCCATTCGACCTTGTCGCTGAAGCAGTGCGGGCAGAGGCTGCGCGGATAGTGGTGGTATTCACCGCAATCGCTGCATTTCTTGAGCATGAGCCTGCCCTCTGCAGCGGCGTCGAAATAGGGCTGGTCGCCGGGATTCAGCGTCGTGTCGCGGAGTTTTCTTTCCTGGTATGGGGTCGCCATCGCTTCACTCCCTTTCCATGATCAGTGTGGCGCTGCCGTGCCGGTGCCCGAGCGAGCCGCCGGTGCCGTGCGCGAGCGCGAGGCCGCAGTTCTTCACCTGGACCGCGGGATGCGCCTCGCCGCGCAACTGCCGCACGGCCTCGATGACCTTGGTCATGCCGCCGCGGTTCGCGGGGTGGTTGTTGCACAGTCCGCCGCCATCGGTGTTGAACGGAAGCTTGCCGGCGCCGGAGATCAAATTGCCGTCGGCGACGAATTTTCCGCCTTCGCCTTTCCTGCAGAAGCCGAGATCCTCGAGCTGCATGACGACGGTGATCGTGAAGCTGTCGTAGATCGACGCGTACTTGATATCGGCCGGCTTGACGCCCGCCTCCTCGAAAGCCCGCGGACCGGTCCACACGGCGCCCGAATAGGCGAGGTCGAGTTTTCCGCCCATCTGGCCCTTCGTCGTTTCGCCCGCTCCGGTAATCTTCACGAGCGGCCGCTTGAGGCTTTTCGCGATCTCCGGCCTGGCGACGATCACCGCGCCGCCGCCGTCGGTCACGACGCAGCAGTCGAGCCGGTGCAGCGGGTCGGAGATCATCGGCGAGTTGATGACGTCCTCGACAGTGACCACGTTGCGCAGCATGGCGTTGGGATTGTGCTGCGCGTGGTGAGAGGCCGCGACCTTGACCCAGGCGAGTTGTTCGCTGGTCGTGCCGTACTCATACATGTGGCGCATCGCCGCCATCGCATACAGATTAACGGTCACCGGGCTGTACGGCATCTCGTAGGGGGCATCGGGCAGGTTCACGCCGCGCTCCCGCACCTGCGTGCCGGAGCTTCCTTCCGAGTTGGGGCGTCCGGCGAGCGTGATCAGCGCAACGTTGCATTTCCCTGCCGCAATCGCTTGCGCGGCATGCGCGACGTGGACCAGATAGGAGCAGCCGCCCATATCCGTCGAGTCGACGTGGCGCAGTTTCAAGTTCATGTAATTGGCCATGCTCCAGACGTTGGCCCCCGGCGAGTCGCCGGCGCAGAAGCAGCCGTCGATATCGTCTTTGGTGAGACCCGCGTCTTCGATCGCTCCCTTCGCGCACTCGGCGTGCAACTGCGCAACTGATTTGTCGGGCGCTTTTCGCAGGGGGTGCTCGTAAGCACCCACGATGTAGGCTTTGCCTTTGATGCTCATGTGTTCTTCCCTTTTCTGGTCGAGATGGCGGCGTGCCCTACCGAGCTTCGTGCAAATGGGCGACAACGCGTTTGCACCACAAAACTCCCCTCCATCCCTCACTCCTGACCTCTCTCCCAAAGGGAGAGAGGAAGCTCGAGCCTCCCTTCTCCCTCCGGGAGAACGGTCGGGGATGAGGGACCGAGAGGGGCGGGGGTGA
>MERG01000289.1 GCA_001771985.1 Betaproteobacteria bacterium RIFCSPLOWO2_12_FULL_62_13
GCTCACGAGATCAACAACCCGTTGACGGCGGTATTGACCTACAGCAGCTTTCTCCTCAAGAGGACCAAGGATAATCCCGAGGTCCAGGAAGATCTCGGAGTCATAGTCAGAGAAACCATACGAAGCAGGGAGATCGTCAAGAACCTGCTCGATTTCGCCCGCCAGTCCGTCCCCAAGAAGCAGAATGCGGATATAAACAAGATCATCAAGAGCGCGCTGGACGTCGTTTCCAACCAACTGGCGGCGAAGGGAATCAAACTCGATGTGCGTCTTGACTCCTCGTTGCCGGAGGTGACCGTTGATGCGAACCAGATTCAGCAGGTTTTCATAAACCTGCTGGTCAATGCCGCCGATGCAATTGGAGACAACGGGGGCAAAATCTCGATTGATCCGTCTTTGATTTCTCTTTCACCCTATGGCGTCGCACAGGTAAAAACAGCCGTTTGCCCCCAAAGCCATGACCTGATGGACAACGAAATAAAAATTAACGGCTTGCCGAC
Source organism: Betaproteobacteria bacterium RIFCSPLOWO2_12_FULL_62_13 (assembly GCA_001771985.1). GTDB lineage: Bacteria > Pseudomonadota > Gammaproteobacteria > Burkholderiales > SG8-41 > DSOT01. The sequence goes on from MERG01000289.1 coordinate 501, forward strand.
CGTAAGAGTAAAAGTGGTTTCAAATGGCCACGATCATATCGTGAACCTCGATCCTGTTTATGGAAAACACCGCCACCAGTACGGGATTGAAATCAAGAATGGAAAAAATCTGCGGTTTTCATGTCCCCAATGCGATATCTCGTTGATCGAGAAAGATGTCAAATGCCCGAAATGCGGGTCATCGGTTTACCACTTCCAGGTACCGCCGCACGGAATGCTGGAGGGCTGCACAAATCCCGAATGTAGCTGGCAAAGGTGGCAGGTCATCGATCAAGCAGGGCACAAGGATTACATAGAAGTAAAAATAGCCGATACAGGACAGGGAATTCCCCAAGAGAGTCTATCGAGAATATTTGAACCGTTTTACACCACAAAAGGGACACACGGAACCGGGCTTGGACTTGCGGTGATATGGAGAATCATAGATAACCATAACGGGACGATCAACGTGGAAAGTGAGCTTGGAAAAGGAACAACGTTTATCATTCATTTACCTTTGCAAAATAAGACTCAATAGATAAACGCCATTTGCGATTTTGAAGCAATACTCTCATCAAAAACAATAGACTCGGCCTCGGCGTGGTCGTCATCGCAAGCCAGTAAAATGGCGAAAAACGGGCGCTATGCGCGGTGTTGCGCTTGAACATCCAATAACTCGAAGCCTGAAATGGCGATCTGCCGGAGCAAACTCACAATGACCGGAACGAAGTTCTACGCGGACGTGATCACTGGTGCCACGCTGGCATTGGTGGTCATGGTAGTGCTCGGTGTTACGAGCCTGACTGCCCGCGCCGCCGAGCGCGCTGTCTCCAAAGCGACCCAGCAATGTCTCGATTGCCATTCCGTCAAGGGGCTCGAGAAGAAACTGGCGAACGGAGAAACGCTCGCCCTGCACGTGGACGGAGCGGCGTTTGCGAAATCGGCGCATAACCTGCTCGGGTGCGCCGTCTGCCATGCCGACGCCACGCTCGAGAACCATCCTCCGGTCAAGAAGAAGATCGCCAGCGTCCGTGAGAATTCGCTCGCGATGCAGAAGGTCTGCAGCTCCTGTCACGCCGACCAATTCAAGGAGCACGAGGGCAGCATTCACGCCGCCCTGCTCCGAGAGGGCAATCCGGTCGCGCCCGTCTGCACCGACTGCCACAATCCCCATGCGGCGGTGCCCAAAGCCTCCTATGACGTGGCGAGCGGAGCCCCGTGCAGCAAATGTCACGGTTCCGTCTTCGAAGCGTATGCCGGCAGCGTGCACGGCCAAGCACGCAAACAGGGGCGCGTCGAGGCTCCGGTCTGTTCGACTTGCCATAGCGCCCATGACGTGAAAGCCGCCGCAGGTGGGGAGAAGATCAAGGACAACTGCCATGCATGCCACTCGGGTGCCTTGCCGGCGCACCAGAATTGGCTTCCCAACGCTGCGCTGCACCTCAAGACCATTTCGTGCGCAGCGTGTCACGCGCCCGGCGTGAAGCGCAGGGTCGACCTGAGGCTTTACGACAGTGCTGCGCAGAAACGCATCGCTGAAAAGGAAGGCGTGCCGCAGTTCGAAATGCGGGCCCGCGCCATCGATACCGAAGGCAAGGGTCTGAATGCGATCGCGTTGCAGAGCCTGCTGCGGGAATTCAGCCGCGACGGGATGGAAGGCAAGGCGATCCTGCGCGGACGGTTGGAAGTCGACAGCGGTGTCGAGGCGCACCAGCTTGCCGACAAGGCCAAGGCCGTGGGGCAATGTGAAACCTGCCACCGGGCAGGCTCCGACCCCTTCCAGCGCGTCACCATCTCCATCGCCGGCCCCGATGGCAGACTGGTGCGCTATGGCGCGCAGCAGGAGGTCCTGAGCTCCGCGACTTCCATCGATTCGATCGGCGGCTTCTATGTCATCGGCGGCACCCGGATCAAGTTGCTGGATATGCTCGTCGCCCTCGCGCTGCTGGTGGGCGTCGGCGTGCCTATCGTCCATTTGACGCTCGGCTGGCTCTCTCGGAGATACGCGAAGAAAATCGGCGGGCGGGAGGACTCGTGAAACGCGCGGACCCAAGGTCGGCCGAGTCCTCCAGTGGTCCTGCCGACGCCGATGACCCAAGATAAGAAGGAACGACGCAATGCCAAGAATCTACGTTCACCCGCTCCCCGTCAGGATCTGGCACTGGATCAACGCGCTCGGATTCGTGACGATGATCGTCACCGGCTTTCAGATACGTTACATCGGATTGATCGATGTGATGTCGTTCCGGACGGCGGTCGTCGTCCATAACTGGATCGGTTTTGTGCTCATCGCCAATTTCTTCGTCTGGTTACTCTTCTACCTGTTTACGGACAAGATCACGGTCTACCATCCGGATTTAAACCCGACCAGACAGTTCCGCAGAAGCATCCGCCAGATGTGGTATTACGGCTACGGCATTTTCAAAGGCGAACCCAATCCGCACCACATCAGCGTCTACCAGAAGTTCAACGCGATGCAGGGCATGACCTACCAGGTGATCATGCTGCTGCTGGTACCGCTGCAATTTTATACGGGGGTGCTGCTGTGGGACGTCGAGCGCTTCTCAGGAATGATCGACCTGCTCGGGGGAGTGCGGGTGGTGGACACGGCCCACGTCCTGATTTTCATCTTCTTCGTGGCATTCATTTTTATTCACCCCTACCTCGCAAGCCTCGGCCACACTCGCAGCGCTCACTTCAAGGCCATGTTGACCGGATACGAGGAACTGGAATAATCAAGAGTCGCCGGAGTCGCCGGAGTTTTCTCCGGTTTCCCGGATCCGGATCTGGTACTTCTTCATGAGCGCCTGGAAATTGGCGCGCTGCATACCCGTTTCCTCCGCGCTCTTGGTCACGTTCCAGCCGTTCCTTTTGAGCGCCTCGAGGACGAAGAGCTTTTCGATGTTTTCCACCGACTTCTCGCGCGCAACTTTCTTGACCCGCTTGAGCTCATCGCCGGTCCTCGGCACGTCGAGGCCGAGCTGCGGCGACATGTCGATGATATTCACCAGGTGGGCTTTGCGGATGACTTCGTCGGCGGCGAGGATCGCTGCGCGGTGCACGGTGTTCTCGAGTTCCCGCACGTTCCCCGGCCAGTCATAGTTGACGAGCATGTTCATTGCCCCCTCTGAAATTGCGGTCATTTTTTTTTCCAGCTCCTTGCTGAAGATATTAAGGAAGTGGTGGGCGAGGGCGGGGATGTCGTCCCGGCGTTCCCTCAGGGGCGGTATCTGGATGGGGAAGATGTTAATGCGATAGAAAAGATCCTCGCGGAAAGTTTCTTCGGCCACCATTGCCTTGAGATCCTTGTTGGTGGCGGTTATCAGCCTGAAGTTGGCGCCTTGGGTTCGCGTATCTCCCACCGCCCTGAATTCCCGCTCCTGAATGACGCGGAGGAGCTTGGCCTGGGTGGACAGCGAGAGGTTCCCGATTTCGTCCAGGAAGAGCGTTCCCCCGTCCGCGACTTCGAACATTCCCTTCTTGTTGGCTACGGCACCGGTGAACGAGCCCTTCACGTGCCCGAACATCTCGCTTTCCAGGAGATTCTCACTCAGCGAGTTGCAGTCGACAGGGACAAAAGGCTTGTCCTTCCGCAGGCTGTTGTAGTGGATGGCGCGCGCGATCAACTCCTTGCCGGTCCCGCTTTCCCCGGTGACCAGGACGGTGCTGTTGGTGGGCGCACATTTTGCGATAAGGCGATAGACCTGCTGCATCTGGGGGCTCGACCCGACGATGTTCTGGAGGCGGTACTTGGAACTGACCTCGCTCTTGAGATTGAGGTTTTCCTGCACCAGTCGCCGCCTTTCCAATGCCCGTTCCACCACGAGCTTGAGTTCGTCCGGATCGAAGGGCTTGGGCAGGTAGTCGAAGGCGCCGAGCTTCATGGCCCGCACGGCGGTCTCGATCTGGGAGAGTCCGGTGACCATGATGACGTCGATGTCCGGATGCCCCTCCTTCACCTTCTGAAGTACTTCCAGGCCGTCCATCTTGGGCATCATGATGTCCAGGATTAGCACGTCGTAATTACCCTCTTCGATTTTTTCCAGGGCTTCCCGGCCGCTCTGAGCGGCGTCCACCTCGTAATCGGCATCGCCGAGAATGCGAAGGCAACTTCTTACGACGATCTCCTCGTCGTCAACGATCAGTATCCTGGGCTTCATCGATCGCTCCCGCTGCTCGCGCTCGTCGCGTTTCCAGAGGGTGCTTCAACAGGAAGGTAGACACGGAATGTGGATCCTTCGCCGACTTTGCTTTCGACCTCGATCGCCCCGCCGTGAGCCTTGACGATCCCGTAGCTCACGGACAACCCCAGCCCCGTCCCTTTGCCCACCTCCTTCGTGGTGAAGAAGGGATCGAAGATTCGCTGAAGGTCTTTCTCCGGGATTCCGCACCCGGTATCGATGACCGAGAGTTCCACCATGGGCACGGGCTTCGCGCTCGGTTCCGGGCGCCTCGGCTGCGGCGCACGGCGGCTTCGGACGGTGATGCTGCCCCCACCGTCGATGGCGTGTTGGGCGTTGACGAGCATGTTCATAATGACCTGTTTGATCAGGTTCTCGTCGACCCAGACCTGCGGCAGATCACGGTCGAGGTCCATGGTGATCTCGATGTCGCTGAGATGCGCAGGCCGTTCGATGAAACGCGCGGTGTCTTCGATGATCTGGTTGAGATCGGCGAATTTCTTCTCCGGCGCCTTCTCGCGGGCGAAATCGAGCAATCTCCTGATGGTGGCGGCACATCTCTTGGTCTCGCGGATCACGAGATCCAGGTCTTCGGCCTCCTGGCTGCCTTCCGGCATCTTTTTGCGGATGAGGTGGGAGAAGGTGAGGATGCCGGTCAAGGGATTGTTCAGTTCATGGGCGATGCCGGCGGCGAGCAGTCCGACCGAGGCGAGTTTTTCCCCGTGCGCGGTCTCCGCCTCGGCGATGCGAAGCTGGCGGGTCCTTTCTTCCACTTTCTGCTCCAGGGTGCGCCCCCATTCCCGCAACTCGTGCTGGGAATTCCCGAGGGCCACGGTCATCGCGTTGAAGGAAGCCGCCAACTCCCCGAACTCGTCCTCGCTCCGCACGGGTATTGCCTGTTCCAGGTCTCCCGAGGAGATCCGTTTGGCCCCGGTTTCCAGGTCGCGCAGGGGCACGTAGACCAGGCGGTGGACGAAGAAACTTACACAGAGTGAGGCGAGGACGACAAATCCCAGGGACAGGACGACGATGGTGATGGCACTCAACTGCATGGTGCGGTCGATCTCGTCGAGCGAATAGACGATATCCACGACGCCGAGCACCGACTGGGCTTTGGTATGCACATGACAGCCCGCGTTGTAGCACGACGGCTCATTGCGGATCACTTCCATGCTGCCGAGCATACGCCTGCCGTCCGCAGCGGCAAAAATCCGCGACTTCTCGCTGATGGAAACCTGATCCGGAGGTTGCTCGCTCTGGTGGCAGAGGAAACATCCCTCGGCTTTCCGGTCAACTTTCAGGCCGATTTCCGGTCCATAGGTGGAGTCAATGATTGTCCCCTCCTTGCTGAATATCCTGATCCTGTCGATTCCCTTCTGGCTCCCAACGTCCTGGATTATTCTGTGCACGTAATAGGCCTGATTCTGGAGCATGGCGAAACGGGTGCTTCGGATGATGACCTCGGAGAGCTGGCTGACGTGACTGACCGCCGCCTGCAGGCGTTCATCCCGCTGATGCCGGACGACAAGCACGGTAAACAGCAACAGTATCACCGTCAGGGCGATCGCCAAGTAAAAGCCGACTTTGAACTTGAGGGTTTTCGGAAGCATTCTTGCCTTTGCCACTTGCCCGGCTCGCGGAATCGCGCTCTACATGATCAACCATCCGCCGTCAGACTACCCGTGAACCCGATCACCACCAGGATCAGGAGTATCAGACCGAAAATGATCAGCGTGATGCCCAATATCTTGGAACCCAGCGTCATGGGCTGTGACGGCGCGTCCACCAGATACTTCTCGAGTTGCCCTGTTTCGACCAGGCGCCCGTATTCCAAGGTGTGCTCCCGTTTGAACTCTTCCAGCGACACCGCACCCGTGAACATCACGATATCCGGGGGCGGGAGCTTATCGGGCCTGAAGTGGTTATTGAAGAAATGCACCGTAAACAGGAACACGGCGGCGAGGATCGCTTCTTCCCCGTGAACCAGTGTCGCAACGTTGAATACCCATCCGGGCAGGACCGAAGCGGTCGCGTTCGGAAACCACAGCATGAGACCGCTTCCGCCGATGATCGCCACCCCCCAGAACACCGCCCAATAGTCGAATTTCTCCCAGTAAGTCCAGCGGTCAAAGAGCGGCCGCGGTCCCTGACCGAAGAACCACCTGAACATGGCAAGCATGTCCTTTATGTCCTGCAAGCGAGGCACCAGCGAATTGGGCCCGAACCAGTCGAAGGTCTTCCAGTTGCGGCCGATGCGGGACGCGAAATAGATCAACTGCCAGAAAAATATTGTCAAGAAGATAACCGCGGAAGTTCTATGCACGAGAGCCGCCACTTTCGGGCTGCCGAGCTGCTTCATGACGACCGGGGCCCAGGGACTCTCGGCGTAGAGCACCGACATGCCGGTCAGGACCAGCGCCATCACGCTCAGCGCAAGCGCGAGGTGGGCGATCCGCCAGCCGAGTCCAAAGCGCTGGTAATACTTGCCCTGCAATTGCGGCAATTCATCGGTTAGCACATGCGGCCTCATCTTGCGCTCCCGGCGATCCTTGTATTCCCGGTAAAACCACAGCGCCATCGACGTCCAGAAGAACGCAAACACCGCCACCAGCAGTGCGATCATGAACGTCGCCGCGATCCACATATACGGATAACGGTCGTAGTCCCGGGCGTTACCGTGCGGCGCGAACGTGACAAAGCCTTTGGTCGCGTTCTTATGGCATTGCTGGCAGGTTGTCAGGCGGTTATCGGGATGCACCGTCGAGTTCGGATCGCGCACGCGCTGGATGCCGTGGTTTCCATGACAGTCGAAACACTTGGCGGTATAGGCGTAGCCCAAGGTGCTGACCTGGCCGTGATAGGTCTTCGTATAGGTTTCATAACTTTCCTCATGACAGCCTCCGCAGTTCCTGGTAATGACGAGCTTGATCGAATCCATTTGCGGGTCATCGATCTCGTGCGTGGTGTGGCAGTCCGAGCAGATGGCCGCCTTCGGATTGGCCTTCCACATGACTTCGTCGCCATGCACCGACGTCACATACGCGTCTCGTTCCTTGCTATGGCACTTGCCGCAAACGTTGGGAATGCTCAGGCGCCACTCTGCGCGGATAGTACTGCCTGTCGGATAAACATAGTGCGCGTCGTGACAGTTGTAGCAGGTTGCGTTGGTGCGCGACTGGTCCTCGATGTTTGGCCGGGCATGAACGGATTTCATGTAGCGGTAGATTTGCTTTACCACCGCCCCCAATTTCGCGAACTCCCGGGTCTTATTCTCTTTCTGAGCGGTTTCCCACAAATTCTGGTGGCACTGCACGCAACCCACCTTATGCTGTCCGATATTCTTGTGCGGGATTTCGGCAATGTCCTTATGACACTCGACGCAGAACCGCTTTCCATGCACGCTGTTTTCAAATTTGTCCTTCGTCACGTGCAGCGGGCGCATTTGTCCATCTGCGGCCGGCGCCGTAAACCCTTCATTTCCGTGACAGGCGAGGCACACTGCGTTGTCAGGCTTTGCCGCGGCTTCTTCGGCTGCCTTGCCGTTGCCCGCTTCCGCGGATCCGGCTTCCGCCGCCCAAGTAACCGGCGCCCCTGCCAAACAAACAACGCACAGCACTACCCGCATTGCAAGTCTCGAAACGCGCATGGCTTGGAATTCCCTTGTTAGAACTTGTTCAATATACAACATCCGTGTCCCGGCCTTCTCGCGGCGCGCGGTTCCGGACTGGCATTTCAGTGATGGCGAAATCCCGTGATTATCATTGGAAGGCAGATCACCTGACTTGATACAGATCAAATCTCGCTGCGCAAAACCGCTATCATCCGTCCCGATCCGTGAGCAAGGCTCGCCCGGTCATGGCGCGTTGTCACCCATGCCGAGAAATGCCGCGACTTGATTCGCAGCACGGGCAGCGGACTTGATGCAGTCGCCGACCGCAATCCCGCCGCGATAGTTGGCGCAGAAAAACAGTCCCGGCAAGTCGCGTTCTGCCTCCTCCACGCACGCGATGCGATCGAGATGACCGAGCGTGTATTGCGGAATGGCGCGCGGCCAACGCGTGACCCGCACGAACTCGGCACGCGCCGGCGCGCCGAGCAGCGCCGCCAGTTCCGCCTGCACGAGTTCAGCGATCTCGCCCGCGGGGAGCAGCGCCAGCTCGGGCTGGCGCATGCCGCCGACGAATGTAGTGAGCAGCGCGAGCCCCTGCGGTGCGCGGTGGTCGAACAGCGTGCTCGAGAACAGCGTACCCAGGATGCGGCGTTGCTCGCGTTGTGGTACCAGAAATCCGAATCCATCGAGCGGGTGCGCGATCGCGTCGCGGCGATAGGCGCCGGCCACTACCGCCACCGGCGGGTAGGGAATCGCTCGCAATGCGGCGGCCGCCCGCGCCGCAAACGGCGCGATCAACTGTGCCGCTGCCGGGGCCGGCGTCGCGAGCACAACTGCGCGCGTGCGGTAGTGGCGCGGCCCGGAGGCGGCGCTTACCACGAGTTCGAAACCGGTTTGTTGCGGCAATACACTCGATAACTCGGAATCGAGTTCGACGCGCTCGAGCTGCCGGACGAGAGCATCCGTCAACGTCTGCATGCCACCGCGAAACGACAGTATCGCCGCCGCCTGTCTTGACGTTTCCGGATTGCGCGCACGCTCTCGCGCACCGCATAGTTGGCCGAGAATCAGGCTGCCATGCTTCTGCTCGAGTTCAAACAGGCGCGGAAACGCCGCTTTGACGCTGAGCGTCTGCGGGTCGCCCGCGTATACGCCCGCGACGAACGGGTCGATCGCGTAGTCGAGAAATTCCGTCCCCAGGCGCCGCCGCACAAAAGCGGCGACCGATTCCTCGGCATCGCGGGCGCCGCGGCTGATGAACGGTTCCTTGAACAGGCGCAACTTGCTCCACGCCGAGAACAAGGGCGTAGCGAAGAACGCAAGCGGCGACAGCGGCAGCGCGATAAGCCTGCCCGCGCGCAGGACGTAACGCTTGCGTGCGGCAGGCCGCGCGGCAATGCGTTCGCCGGCGAGGCCGATCTTGCCGAACAGCTCCCCGATCAGCGGCGTGGTTTCCAGTGCGCTGTTCGGTCCGGATTCGAGCAGGCAGCCGTGTTCGCGCGCAGTGCCGATCGTCCCGCCCGCGCGCGGCGCCGCTTCCAGCAGCACCACGCGCACCCCGCGCTGCTGAAGTCCCCACGCGCTGGCGAGGCCGGAGATACCACCGCCCGCGACGATCACGTCGGCATCGACGCCGCGTGAAGTCATTCTGTTATGGACTGCCTGGTTCAGGCGACGCGTGAATCCTAGACATAGCTGCGGTAGCGCGGGTCGTACATCTGCGAGCTGACGTAGGCGAACAGATCCGCGGGCCTGGGTTTGGTGGCGAGACCGCGCTCGTAGGCCACTTCGGCCACGGCGGTCGCGATGTGCGCGGAAACCTCGCGTATTCTCGAGAGCGCCGGATAAATGCTGCCTTGCGCGATGTCGGCCTCCGTGACCTGATGTGCTAGGGCGCGTGCGGCGGCGGAGAACATTTCGTCGGTGACGCGCCGCGCGCCGCAGGCGATCGTGCCGAGACCGACGCCGGGGAAGATATACGAGTTGTTGCCTTGACGCGGAACGAAAGTCTGGCCGTTCAACGTGACCGGATCGAACGGACTGCCGCACGCAAAAATGCCGCGGCCGTCCGTCCAGCGATACGCTTCCTCGGCCGTGCATTCGGCTTTCGAGGTCGGATTGGACAGCGCGAACACGATCGGGCGCCGGTTGAAGCGCGCCATCGCTTCCATCACCGGCTGCGTGAATGTGTTCGCGACCGCGGCAACGCCGATGATCGCGGTCGGTTTGAGCGCTTCCACCGCGGATGGGAAATCCGGCAGGAACGAAAAGTCGTGCGCGTAGAGTCGCTTGTGCTCGGCGAGATCGCTGCGGCTTTTCACGACAAGCCCCCGCGAATCGACCAGCCAGCAGCGGCTGCGGGCCTCATGGCGTGGCAGTCCTTGTTCCACCATGGCGGAAACCAGCAGGTCGGAAATGCCGGTCGCCGCTTCGCCGGCCCCGAGAAAGAGGATTTTCTGCTCGGTGAGTTTTTCACCCGTGATGCGCAACGCGGACAAAAGTCCGGCGAGCACGACGCCCGCAGTTCCTTGCATGTCGTCGTTGAAGGCGCAGATGCGGTCGCGGTACGTATGGAGCAGGCGAAACGCGTTGGTGTTGGCGAAGTCTTCGAACTGGATCACGACGCCGGGAAACACTTCCTGCGCCGCCATCAGGAACTCGTCGACCAATTCATCGTAAGCCGGGCCGCGCAAACGCCTCTGCTTGAGCCCCACGTAAAACGGGTCGTTGTGCAGGGTGTCGTTCTCGGTGCCGACATCGAGCATCACCGGCAAACACTGGTTGGGGTGAACCCCGGCGCACGCGACATAGAGCGAGAGTTTACCCACCGGGATGCCCATGCCGTTGGCGCCGAGGTCGCCGAGACCGAGGATGCGCTCGCCGTCCGTGACCACGATGATCCCGACGTCCCTGTGAGGCCAGTTGCGCAACAGGCTTGCCACGCTTCCCCGGTCGTTTGCGCCGATGAAGATGCCGCGCGGTCTCTGGAAAATGAGTCCGAATTGCTGGCACGCGAGTCCCACCGTGGGGGTGTAGACGATCGGCATCATCTCGTCGGGATGGTCGATCAGGACCCGGAAAAACAGCGCCTCGTTGCGGTCATGCAGCGCATTGAGGCTGATGTATTTTTCGAGGTCGTTCGGCAGCCCGCGCAGGATTTTGAGCACGCGCTGGACCTGTTCGTCCTGAGAGAAAACGTGCGGCGGCAACAGGCCGCGCAGGCCGAAAGCGTTGCGCTCTGCCTCCGTGAACCCGGTGCCCCTGTTCAGGGTCGGGTCGCGCAGCAGCGCAAGCCCGGTAGGAAGATCCGGTGTGACGGTTCGTGTTTTCAAAGTTCCCTTGTCGCTTGACATCGTCTTGGTCCCTCGGTTTGGATCACTAGAATGCAATTTCAAACCGCGTTCCCGCAAGCCAAACATCCCCGCGGGCAGGGTCATGCCCCGGGTTCGCGATACGCTGCAGAGTGGGCTGGATAGCGAGCCAAGGGCTGATCCTGGCACGATAGGTGATTTCGAGCGCTGTCTCGTTGCTCTTCAACGGCGTTCCGGCGGCGCGCCGGAACTTGGCGCCCGCGTGGCCCCGCGTCACCCCGATACCGAACTCGTCCTCGCCCCGGCCAGGCAACAACCCCTTGTAATGTAACCCAAGGCTATAGGAATAGTCGAGAGTATTGACGTCTGTGCTTGCCACGCCGTAGCGGAAGAACAGCGCCAAGCCTTGCGAGGGATCGCCCTTTTCGCGGTAGACCGTCTGCTCCGCGAAAAAGTAGGCGCCGCGGTTGACGCGCCGCACCGGATTCCCAAAACTGTCGTTATCCGTCAGATCGCCGAAGCGCGGGGTATAACGCCAGTAGCCGATGGCATACATGCTGGTGGCTTCATACTTTTCTTCGGCCTTCACCGCGGGTTCCAGAGGCACGCCTCTCGCCGGTTGCAGAGGCTCGAATGCGATCGCACCGGGCCCATGCCACCTCACGGCGCTGCCGTCTCGCTGTTTAACGCCGCGGTATGGAGTAGTCGAAGTTTACGTCCGCGGGCGCGACACCCCGACGCCGGATCTTCAATTCAATCCGGTACTGCCCTGGCGTGGACATCTGGAAATAGTTGCCCCAAGTGATGGTGTTGGCGATCACCATGGGGTCGAGCCGCTTCTCCACCGTGTGCAGCCCGATTTCTCCGACCTTGGCCGTGATTTCAGCGTTGTTGATGCGCCGGCCGCCGGGGCTCTCGAACAGGGCGACGACGATATGGTATTGACCCTTGCCCGACGGCACAGCTCCGTGCGTTGTGCTCTCCGGCTGGCCGCGCAGCGATTCGGCGGGCGTGACACCCAAGTGAACGTGCATGCCGGGGGCGAACTTGGTCAGTTCGGCAGCCGAAACGCCACCGCTATTCATAAGCGCGGTTGCCAAAAAGGCACTTAGCAGCGCGATTCGCAATGCCTGTGTTGACATATTGCTTCCCCCCGGAATCGACGAGCTTGACTCCCTGTTGGTATGTAATTTCATTGCGCTTGACCGGTGCTGAGCGGCAAGCCACTGCGCTTGGCAGTCCAGAACAACCTACGCTTGATCGGCGCGCCAGTTCTTGACTTATGTCAAGTTTACGGCTCGGTTTCATGCGGCCGTCCGCTCCGGCGGCCTCTCCAACCGAAGCCCCTTGTCCGGGCGGCGCCGGTCCTAAACGGGCTGTTTCAATTGGAGAACTGCGCGACCGATCACACGAAACGAAGTCTTGAGAAACAGCAGGGCGATGCCCACACCGACAATAAGATCCGGCCAACCCTGAGCCACGGTGTCTCTGCGCATTTCTCGTGTTGCGCATCGTGCCTCGTTTCGACCGCTAATCCGGCCATTTCCACTCGCGGATCTCGGGCATGTCCTCGCCGTGGCGCTCGATGTACTGGCGGTGGTCGATCAGACGGTCGCGCAGCATCTGCTTGAGGCGCCCCGCGCGGTCGGCGAGCCTGGGCACGCGGTCGATCACGTCCTGCGCGAGATGGAAGCGATCGAGATCGTTCAGCACCGTCATGTCGAACGGCGTCGTGGTGGTCCCTTCTTCCTTGTATCCGCGCACGTGCAGATTGCGGTGATTGGTGCGGCGGTAGGTGAGGCGGTGGATGAGCCAGGGATAGCCGTGATAGGCGAAGATGATCGGCTTGTCGATGGTGAACAGGTTGTCGAAATCCCGATGGGACAGTCCGTGCGGATGTTCTTCCGCGGGTTGCAGCGTCATGAGATCGACCACGTTGATCATGCGGATCTTGAGATCCGGTATCTGCTGGCGCAGCAGATCGACCGCCGCCAGCGTCTCCAGCGTCGGCACGTCGCCCGCGCAGGCGAGCACCACGTCGGGCGCGCCGAGCTTGTCGTTACTCGCCCACTCCCAGATGCCTATGCCGCGGCTTACATGCTTGATCGCCGCGTCCATGTCGAGCCATTGCGGCGAGGGTTGTTTGCCGGCGACGATCACGTTGACGAAGTTGCGGCTTCTCAAGCAGCGGTCGGTGACCGCAAGCAGGGTGTTGGCGTCCGGCGGCAGATAGACGCGGATGATGTCGGCTTTCTTGTTCACTACGTGGTCGATGAAGCCCGGGTCCTGATGCGAAAATCCGTTGTGGTCCTGGCGCCATACGTGTGAGGTGAGCAGATAGTTGAGGGAAGCGATCGGGCGGCGCCAGGGAATTTCCTTGCTCGTGACCTTGAGCCATTTCGCGTGCTGGTTGAACATCGAGTCGACGATGTGGATGAACGCTTCGTAGCACGAGAACAGTCCGTGACGCCCGGTGAGAAGATACCCCTCGAGCCACCCCTGGCAGGTGTGCTCGGACAGAATCTCCATCACCCGTCCGTCGGGCCCGAGGTTCTCGTCCTCGGGAATGCGATCCGCGAGCCAGGTGCGATCGGTCGTCTCGAATAGCGCGCCCAGGCGGTTGGAGGCGGTCTCGTCCGGGCCGAACACGCGGAAGTTGCGTTGGTCCTGGTTGAGCCTCATCACGTCGCGCAGATATTCCCCCATGCGCCGCGTCGCCTCGGCCACCGTCTCTCCGGGCTTGGGCACGGCGAACGCGTAGTCGCGGAAGTCCGGCAGCCGCAAGTCCTTGAGCAGAAGCCCGCCGTTGGCGTGCGGGTTTGCGCCCATGCGCCGCGCGCCTTGCGGTGCGAGCTCGGCAAGCTCGCGCCTGAGCCGTCCTTCTGCGTCGAACAACTCCTCGGGGCGGTAGCTTTTCATCCACTGCTCGAGCAGCTTGAGGTGCGCGGGGTTCGCCGCCATCTCGGCAAATGGCACCTGGTGCGAGCGCCAGAAGCCTTCGGCTTTCTTTCCATCCACTTCCTTCGGTCCGGTCCAGCCCTTGGGGCTGCGCAGCACGATCATCGGCCAGCGCGGGCGCCTGGCGATGCTGTTTCCTCGCGCCTCGCGCTGAATTGCGTGAATTTCCTCGATCGCGCGGTCGAGAGTAGCCGCCATTTTCTGGTGCATCGCCGCCGGCTCTTCGCCTTCCACGAAATAGGGTTTGTAGCCGTAGCCTATGAGCAGGCTTTCCAACTCGTCGTGACTGATGCGCGCGAGCAGCGTGGGATTGGCAATCTTGTAGCCGTTCAGGTGCAGGATCGGCAGCACGGCGCCGTCGGTCACCGGATTCAGGAACTTGTTGGAGTGCCATGCGGCAGCAAGCGGTCCCGTCTCCGCTTCGCCGTCACCGATCACGCAGGCGACGATGAGATCGGGATTATCGAACGCCGCACCGTATGCATGCGAAAGCGCGTATCCCAGCTCGCCGCCTTCGTGGATGGAGCCGGGCGTTTCCGGCGCCACGTGGCTCGGCACACCGCCGGGAAACGAAAACTGCCTGAACAATCTCTTCATTCCTTCCGCGTTCTGCGGAATGCTGGGATAGATCTCGCTGTATGTGCCTTCCAGCCACGTGTTCGCGACCAAACCCGGTCCGCCGTGACCCGGTCCGGTGACATAAATCATGTCCAGGTCATGATTCCGAATCATCCGGTTCAAGTGCACATAAATGAAATTGAGCCCCGGCGTGGTGCCCCAGTGCCCGAGGAGCCGGGGCTTCACGTGGGCGAGCGCGAGCGGCTCCTTCAACAGCGGGTTGTCGAGCAGGTAGATCTGGCCGACCGAAAGATAGTTGGCGGCGTCCCAATACGCGTCGACCTTGCGCAGTTCGTCGTGGTCGAGAGGACCGTCGGGAATGTCGGCGACAGTGCTGCGAGTCATCCGTTCCATTGCGTCACCTTCTGTTATCTGCGGTGAATAAATCAAATCGTACAGCCCGACCGCCGGCAGCCGCGGTTTACGATCGCCTCTCAATCAATGCTCGCCCGGCGGCGTTTGTTGAAGAGGGGCCTGCGGCGTGACAAAACGCTCGGGTGCCTTGATGAATTTGTCCAGACAATCGGGGCTGCAGAAATAATACGCCTTTCCCTGGTAGGCACGCTGACCCGCGGCCTCGTTTTCGTCGACCAGCATCCCGCATACCGGATCTTTTTGCATGTTCGTGACTCCTTTCGATTGGCTCATGCCATGTGTTTTCTGAAGCGCACGATGCTGCCGCCCAGCAGCACCGCGCCAATCCCCGCCAGCGCCGCGGCCTGAGGCCACAGGACCTCCAACCCCACTCCCTTGAGGAATATGCCGAGCAGGGCGTCCATGTAGTGCGTCAGCGGGCTGAGCTGCGCCAGGTACTGGACGCCGAGCGGCATACTCTCCACGGGAACCAGAGTCCCGGAGAGAAACAGGACAGGGAACAGGGCGAAGAAGGAAGTGAGCAGCGCTTGCTGCAATGTTTCAGTGAAGGTCGCAATGAGGATGCCGATTCCCATGCTGCTCAGCAGGAACACTGCGGAAAAGAGAAAGAACAGGATCAAGCTGCCGCGCATCGGCACGCCGAACCAGGCCGCGATCAACAGGCTCGGCAAGAGGGCGACCAGTCCGACCAGCAAGGTCGGCAGCATCTTGGCGGCGATCATCTCGGCAGGCCGGATCGGGGTCACCATCATCTGTTCGATAGTGCCCGACTCCTTCTCGCGCACGATGCTGGCCGCGGATACGATCACGCCCACCAGCATGCCGGCCAGGGCGATCATCGACAGCACCATGAAATAGCTGTACCTCAACTCGGAGTTGTACCAGACACGGGGGCGGTAATCGATGGGCGGTGGCGCGGCGGTGAGGACTTGAGACCTCTCCATGGCGTAATTCTGCACGATGCGCCGGGCGTATCCTTGGGCGACGCTTGCAGTGTTGGCGTTGGCGCCGTCCAGCAGGAGCTGCACGGCAACGGGCGCACCGGTCGCCAAACGTCTGGAAAACTCCGGCGGGATGACGATGGCCGCGAGCGCCTCGCCGCCGTCGAGCAGCCTCGCTACTTCCCCGTCTCGCACCGTTGCGTGTTCGATGTTGAAGTAACCCGAGCTGCGGAAGCGTTCCGTGAGGAGCCGGCTCTCGGCCGAGCGGTCGAAATCCGCGAGCACGGTGGGCAGGTTGCTCACGTCGAACGAGAGCGCGACGGTGCACATCACCACTTCCACTGTGTGCAGGT
Source organism: Betaproteobacteria bacterium RIFCSPLOWO2_12_FULL_62_13 (assembly GCA_001771985.1). GTDB lineage: Bacteria > Pseudomonadota > Gammaproteobacteria > Burkholderiales > SG8-41 > DSOT01. Next base: position 16,827 of record MERG01000289.1, read on the forward strand.
ACAGGACCAGAAGAAGCATGGTCCTGTCGCGCAGAAACTGGGTCAGTTCCTTGCGCAGCAGGGCGGCGAGGCGCGTTCCGGCCATCATCCCACCTTCTTGCGGAAGGACAGCGTTGTCGCGGCGAATACCATCGCTGTGTAAAGCACGAGCAGCAGGAACTGCGGCCACAGGAGCTCGAAACCGATGCCTTTCATGGCGATGCCGCGAGAAATTTCGACGAAATAGCGGGCCGGGAACAAATAGGTGTACATCTGCATCATTTCCGGCATCGTGAAGACCGGAAACAGGAAGCCCGAGAACAGAAACGACGGCATCAGGGTGACCACCAGTGCCAGCAGCATGGCGACCAATTGGCTGCGGGTCACGGCTGAAATCAGCAAGCCGAGCCCGACCGTGCAGAGCACGTAGACCGCGGTCGCTGAGACAAACAACAGCAGGCTGCCGCGGAACGGAATTTCGAACCACCCTATCCCGGCGGCGAGGATGATGACCATCTCCAGGAACGCGATCACCGCATAGGGAATCATCTTGCCGGCGATGAACTGGTACGGTTTGATGGGCGAGACGAAGATCTGTTGGACCGAGCCGGATTCCTTCTCGCGTACGACCGCCAGCGCCGTGAGCAGCGGGGGAAACGCCATCAGGATTACCCCGAACAGGCCGGGCACGATGTAGTTCACGCTTTTCAGCGGCGCGTTGAACCAGACGCGGGTTTCTACGGTGACCGGCACGGGTCCTGCTGCCGGCTGTCCTCGAGTCGTTGTGCCGCCCACTCTTTCCAAAGCGTAGTTGTGCACGATTGCGCTTGCATAGCCCGCGACCACCATGGCGGTTGCGGAGAACGAACCATCGATCAAGGTCTGCACATTCGCCGTTTCGCCTCGCGCGAGCTTCGCGGAAAAATCCTCGGGAATGACCAGCACCAGCCTCGCCTTGCCTCGGTCGAGCAGCTCGCTTATTTCTTTCTCGTCGCGAATGTCCCGAACCCGGCGAAAGTAACCGGAGTGCGGAAAGGCGTCGATCAGCGCGCGGCTCGCGGAGCTTTTGTCCAGATCATAAACCGCGAAACGCGCCTCCTTGACGTCGAGCGAGAGCGCCGAGCCGAACAGGTAAAGCATTACCAGCGGCAGCGCAACGGCCACCCAGACGGTGATCGGGTCGCGGCGGATTTCCCGCGCCTCCTTGCGCACGACGGTCCAGATGGCGCTCGTCATGCGGCCTTCTCCTTGTGGTGCGCGGCGGCGAGGCGGGCCTGCTCCATTTCGATGAAAGTGATGAACACGTCCTCGATGGTCAGCGCCACGCGTTCGATGCGGCGGACCCGGTGCCCCGCGTGCTGCAGGCGTTCGAGGATGAGCGGTTTGGCGGTTTCGGCATCGTCCACTAACAGGTGAACGCGGTCTCCGAAAAGCGATGCCTTGGTTCGCGCTGCGCCCTGAAACAGCGCCAGGGCATGAATCGGCTGATCGCACTCGAGCTCCAGCATCTCGCCCGCGCGCATCCCGGCGCGTAGTTCGTCCGGCGATCCCAACGCGATCAGCCGCCCGCCATACAACAGACCAAGCGTATGGCAATGTTCGGCTTCATCCATGTAATGAGTGGTGACGAAGACCGACACGCCCCGTTCCGACAAGCTGTAGATCAATTCCCAGAAGCGCCGCCGCGACAGTGGATCCACACCGGCGGTGGGCTCGTCCAGAAACAGCACCTGCGGTTCGTGCAGCGCGGCGCACGCCAAAGCGAGGCGCTGTTTCACGCCTCCCGAGAGCGCGCGCGCCAGCCGGTCTTCCCGCCCGTGCAGGCCGGCGAGCGCGAGCGCCCACTCGCGGCGAGACGAGAACTCTCTCGCGGGAACGCCATAGGCGGCGGCGAAGAAATCGATGTTTTCCCGCACCGTCATGTCTTCATACAGTGAAAAGCGCTGCGACATATAACCGATGCGGGACTTGGCCGCTTGCGGATCCCTGCCGACGGCGTGCCCCGCAACGGTGGCCTGCCCCGACGACGGTTTCAGGAGCCCGCATAACATTCGAATGGTCGTTGTCTTGCCCGAGCCGTTCGGGCCCAGAAAGCCGAATATTTCCCCGCGGCGCACCCTGAAACTCACGCGATCGACGACGGTGAATGAATCGAACCGTACCGTGAGATCCCTCGCCTCGACGGCGATCTCTTCCGCGCTTGCAGTCCTCATTGACGCCGGCAGTGATGGATAGGACGGAGCGGATTCTGCAAGGCGGGTGACAAACACGTCTTCGAGGCTGGGCGTGACGCGCCGTGTGCGCACGACCGTGACGCCGCCCCGCTCGAGCAGGCTTCGCAGCGCGCCACCGTCCTCGGGGGCTTCCTTGAGGTGCACGTGAATGTGTTCACCATAGACATAGGGCCGCGCTTGCGGCAGCGCCCGCTGGAGGATGGTTAATGCCTGACGTTGCGGGCGAGCGCTGACCTCGAGCATCGCGCCGGGCATCTGTTGTCGCAGGCGTCCCGGCGCGTCGCAGGCCACCACACGCCCCTCGTGCATCAGCGCGACGCGCGTGCACCGCTCGGCCTCATCCATGTAGGGCGTTGAGACGACGATTGTTGTCCCGGCGGCCAGCGCCTGGTAAAGAATGGCCCAGAATTCGCGACGCGATACGGGATCGACCCCGGTGGTAGGCTCATCAAGGAGCAACAATTCCGGCTGATGGATCAGCGCGCAACACAAGGCGAGCTTTTTCTGCATGCCGCCCGACAGGTGGCGTGCAAGCCGGTCGCGATGGGCATGCAACTTTGCGAAGTCGAGCAGTTGGGCCTTGCGTTCGTGGGCTTGCGCGGCCGGAACGCCGTGCAGCTCGGCAAAAAAGTCCACGTTTTCGTCCACCGTCAGGCGCCCGTAGAGACTGAAGATTTGCGACATGTAGCCGATGCGCGAAGTGATTGCCGCAGCCTCGCGTACGGTGTCGTGTCCCAGTACCGTCGCACGTCCTTCGTCGGGATCGAGGATCGCGGCGAGCATTTGCAGGGTCGTGGTCTTGCCGGCGCCATCCGAGCCGAGCAGCCCGAACACTTCGCCGCGCTCGACCGCGAGCGACAGTCCCGCCACCGCTCGCCGCCGGGCGAAGCGTTTGCCGAGGCTCTCGGTCGCGATGACGGTTTGGAGGCTTGTCGTCATTTTCCCCACGGCGCTTCAGGCTTCCAGCGGATCAGCGCGTCGGCCGGCATGCCCGGCTTGAGCACGCCCTGCGGGTTCCTGATCTCCAGCTTGACGCTGTATACCAGCGTCACCCGCTCGTCGGGCATATGCACGTCCTTGGGGGTGAATTCCGCCTTCTTCGCCACCTCGGTTACGACTGCCTCGAAGGGCCGGTTGGGGAACGAGTCCACGTAGACTCGCGCGGGGTCGCCGAGCTTGACTTTGCCGATATCGCGCTCGGGTATATAGACCCGCAAATAGGGCCGCCCGAGATCCGCGAGCACAAGCAGGGGGCGGCCGGGCGAGGCGAGCTCTCCGGCTTCCGCCGCCTTCGTCACCACCGTGCCGGTGAGCGGAGCGACAACGCGCAACTCGGCGCGCGATACCGCGATCTCCTGGTGCGCCGCCCGGGCGGCGGCAGCCTCTTCCGCGAGGGATTTCAGGAGTGCTGGGGACCGGTGCGCGATCCCGTCGCGAGATGCGCGCGCCGCCTCGACTTCGGCGCGCGCAGCGGCTTCCAGCCTGCGCGCCTCGGCAAGCTCGCCTTCGCTCTGCCGGAGCGCGTTTTCCGAGCTTGCGAGCTGCCGTTCAGAGATGAAGCTCTTCGAAACGAGATCGCGATTGCGCTGGTGGTCGGCGCGCACCCGGTCGGCATGATGGGCCAGTGTTTGGATGCGCTCCTGCGCCTGCTGAAGCCGTTCGCGTGCGGCGGCAAGGCGCGCTTCGGCTTCGCGCTCGGTTGCTTGCGTCTCCTCTTCGCGCATGCGCAACAGCGCCTCGGCGGAAGCGGTTCGGGCGCGCGCCTGCGCGAGGCGGTGATCAAGCTCCTCGGCCGAAAGCAGCGCGAGAAGATCAGCTTTGTTTACGCGATCGCCTTCGCGCACCGGCATCTCGACAATGCGGCCGGGAACCCTGCCGGCGATGGCGACCTCGATCGCTTCGATGCGCCCATGCCCTTCCAGGATCCCTTCGGGTAACGCGGGCGTGGAGAACCCGCACCAGACAAACCAGGCCACCCCGGCGACGACAGCAAGAGTCGCTGCCATGGCCACCGATCGCTTGGCTTTCATCGCGTTATTCCCTGGAGAGATCCGCCGCAGCGGCACCACACGCACGAACAATCGACATGGTTACAGGTTACGTCGCGCCGGCGGGATTGCACGCGCAGCCGCGCCCAGGGGTAGAGCAGCGACTTGAGCCACGACGGGCCGTAATATCGGCGCAGAAAACCGCACACGTCGTTGCTTTCCGAGGCCTTGCGCAGAAACCGGCGGTAGCCCGCGTTTCCCAGGGCGCCGTAGACCGCGCGGTTGACCACCGCCGCCCGCAGCACCGGATTCAGCGCTTTTTGCCAACGGGCATCATAATTACTTCCGTCGAGGAGGCTGCGCGCGGCCAGAACGCCGGAGGAAATGGCAAAGCGGATGCCAAAGCCCCAGAGCGTGTCCTGGAATCCCGCCTGCTCGCCGACAACCGGATGCTGTCCCGAATATGCTGAGGCCGGGATGCGGAAGTTGCCCGCGCCGCCATGAGGTTGCGGATTTCTCATCTCCAGCCCGACGAGATCTTCGAAGCGCTCGACAGTTCGTGCCACGTACTCGGCTTCGCGCTTGAATCCGGAGAACATGCAGCTCTTTACCGTTCCCCGCCCATTCATTATCAGCAAGTAAGCGTAGCCCTGCGGAGCCAACTCGTCGTCGCAAATTACCCAGCAGCCGTCGGGCATTGAAGTCTCGAAGTGGAAGCCCACCGCGATGGCGTCGGCTGCCCTGGGGCCCGCAGCGAGTATTCCGGGACCT
>MERG01000290.1:0-4156 GCA_001771985.1 Betaproteobacteria bacterium RIFCSPLOWO2_12_FULL_62_13
GTGGTCCCAGAAGCGCGCGATGCGCCGTGCTTCGGCTTCGTTGGCGTTGACCGGGAGGCGGTCGTAGCTGCGGCCCCCAGGGTGCGACACATGATAGGTGCAACCCCCGATCGAGCGCCCGCTCCAGGTATCGACGATATCGAAGACGAGCGGCGCATGCACGCCGATAGTGGGGTGCAGCCCCGAGGGCGCATTCCACGCACGGTAGCGCACGCCCGCTACGAATTCGCCCGGTACGCCGGTGGGATGGAGCGGCAGCGCGCGCCCGTTGCAGGCGATGAGATGACGCGGCGCAGTGAGCCCGCTGACCTTGACCTGCATGCGTTCTAGTGAGGAATCCACGTAGCGCGCGGTGCCGGCGGCGGCGACTTCCTCGCCCATCACGTTCCATGGCTCGAGCGCCTGGCGCAGTTCGAGTTGGATATTGTCGTATACGACGGCGCCGTAGCGTGGGAAACGGAACTCGATGAAGGGCGAGAACCAGGCGAAGTCGAACGCGCAGCCGGCGCGCTGAAGATCGAGCACCACGTCGTGCATATCGGCTGCAATGAAATGCGGCAGCATGAAGCGGTCGTGCAACTGCGTGCCCCAGCGGATGAGCGTCCCTTCATGAGGCGTTTTCCAGAAGCGCGCCACCAGCGCGCGCAGCAGCAGCATCTGAACCAGGTTCATCTGCGGATGCGGCGGCATTTCGAAGGCGCGGAATTCCAGGAGCCCCAGCCGCCCGGTGGGACTGTCTGGCGAGTAGAGTTTGTCAATGCAGAACTCGGCGCGGTGGGTGTTGCCGGTGAGGTCCACCAGCAAATTTCTCAGCAGCCGATCGACGAGCCATGGCGTCAGCGATTCTTCGCCTGCTTTTTGTTTCTGCGCCATCTGCTGGAACGCGATCTCGATCTCGTAGAGGTTGTCGTCACGCGCTTCATCCACGCGCGGCGCCTGGCTGGTCGGCCCGATGAACAGTCCCGAGAACAGGTACGATAGCGCGGGATGGTTCTGCCAATAGGTGATGAGGCTGCGGAGCAGGTCAGGGCGGCGGAGCAGCGGGCTGTCGGCGGGAGTCGGGCCGCCGAGCGTGACATGGTTGCCGCCGCCGGTGCCGATGTGGCGGCAGTCCAGCAAGAATTTTTCGGCGCCGAGACGCATGGCGCGCGCTTCGTCGCAGAGCGTGAAAATATTCTCGGAAAGCTCGTCCCAGTTCGCCGCGGGATGGATGTTGACTTCGATCACCCCGGGATCGGGCGTGACGTTCAATACCTTGAGGCGTGGGTCGAAAGGCGGCCGGCAGCCTTCGAGCCGAACGCGGAGGCCGAGCTTCCCGGCCACGCGCTCGACGATGGCGACAAGATTCAGAAAATCCTCTGCGTGCTGCAGCGGCGGGATGAACACGTAGAGCCGCCCATTGCGCACTTCGACGCAGAGCGCGGTGCGCACCACTTCGCGCGGCGCCGGTTTTTTCGACGTGCTGGGCGCGTGACGCTTTTTCTCCGCGATGGTGTGCGCGTCGTGCAGGTTGCCCCGTTCATCAAATGGATCGCGCGCGAATTCGGGCTCGATTTCCTGCGGCAGCAATTCGGGCAGCGAGGAAAGCGGCAGGCGGTACCCCATGGGCGAATCGCCGGGCAGCAGATAGAGGCGCTCGCGCTTTAGCGGCCAGGGAGAACTCTCCCAAGTCGTTTCGGCCGCTGGCTCAGCCTCGGAATGGCGCGCCCGAAGCGGGAGCGCGATGCCCGCCGCCTTTTCCCAGCCGCTTTCCAGAACACGGACCAAACGCGCGCGTTCCACATCGGTCTTGAGCGACGCCGTGAGTGGATCGACATTGACCGGCAGTCGCCCTTCGATCTGTAACAGCGGCAGCGGGTCTTCGTAGGCCTCGGCGAGATAGTCGCGGTCAAAGCCCAACGCAGTGGCAAGTTCCCGCGCAAGGCGCCGCGCATCATCGAGCGCTACCTCAGCGGGGGAGGACTCGCTGGCGATCAGATCGGGGTTGCGCCAAATTGGTTTGCCGTCCGCGCGCCAATAGATGCCGAGCGCCCAGCGCGGCAGCGGCTCTCCCGGATACCACTTGCCCTGACCGTAGAATACGAGTCCGCCGGGGGCAAAGCGGTCCTTGAGCCGCCACGCGAGTTTCTCGGCGCGCTCCCATTTCCGGGGCGAAAGTGCGGCGGTGTTCCATTCGGGTCCATTCAGGTCGTCGATCGCGACGAAAGTCGGCTCGCCACCCTGAGTGAGCCGCACGTCATGCGCTTTGAGCTGGGCATCGATCTCATTTCCGAGGTGATCGATCGCTTGCCATTGGCCTTCGCTGTAGGGTTTGGTGACGCGCGGGTCCTCGTGGATGCGCGTCACCGACACCTCAAAACCGAATTGCGATTCGCACGGTTCAACCGTACCGGCTACCGGCGCCGCGCTTGCGGCTGAAGGTGTGCACGCGAGCGGAATATGACCTTCGCTGGCCAGAAGCCCCGATGTGGGATCAAGACCGATCCAGCCCGCGCCCGGAATGTAGGCCTCAGTCCAGGCGTGAAGATCGGTGACATCACGCTCAGGACCGGGAGGACCGTCAAGCGGCTTTACGTCGGCGGTGAGCTGAATCAGGTAACCGGAAACGAAGCGCGCAGCGAGCCCGAAGTGCCGCAGGATCTGCACCATCAGCCAGCCGCTGTCGCGGCACGAGCCGCTGCCGGCTTGCAACGTCTGCTCGCAGGTCTGCACGCCGGGCTCCATGCGTACGAGATATTGGATATCGCGCTGCAGCTTCCGGTTGACCGCGATCAGGAAGTCGATGGTGGTGCCGCCCTCATGCCAGTGCTGCGCGCGCAAGTCGGCGAGCCAGCGGGTGAGCAGCGGGCCGCGCTCTTCGACGCTGAGATACGGGACCAAGTCCCGGGCGAGATCGTCTCGGTAGGCGAAGGGGTAGCGCTCGGCATAGCTCTCGACGAAGAAATCGAAGGGGTTGATCACCGTCATGTTGGCAACGAGGTCCACCGTGATCGCAAGCTCCGTGGTTTTCTCGGAGAACACGAAACGGGCAATATAGTTGCCGAAGATGTCCTGCTGCCAATTGATGAAGTGTCTTTCCGGCGTGACGTTAAGCGAATAGCTCAGGATCGGGGTGCGGCAGTGCGGCGCCGGGCGCAGCCGGATTTCGTGCGGCGACAATCCGACCGGGCGATCGTAGCGATAATGCATCTTGTGGTGCAGGGCAACCTGGATACTCATGCGGCTACCCCAATGCCGGACAGGCAACCCGCGCGCGCCCTATGGCTGCACGCTGACATTCCACTCGGGGTTGGGCAGTTCCGCGAACACCTTGCGCAGCCCCGCGCCCCATTGCTGGTGGATCATGTTGAAGTAGGGATCGTCTTCCTCGATACGCCTTTGCATGCCGATCTTGAGGCTGTCGCGGGTGTAGATGAGCAGGTCGAACGGGAGCCCGACGGAGATGTTGCTGCGCATCGTGGAGTCGAACGAAACCAGGATGCACTTGGTTGCTTCCAGCAGACCGGTGTTGCACTTGATCACGCGGTCGATCACCGGCTTGCCGTACTTGCTCTCGCCGATCTGGAAGTAGGGTGTATCGCGCGTCGCCTCGATGAAGTTGCCTTCGTTGTAGATCGTGAACAGACGCTGCCGCTCGCCCTGGATCTGTCCGCCGACGAGGAATGTAGCGTTGGCATCGACTTTGCTTTCCTGCAGATACGGCCCGTCGCGGCGTTTGACTTCGCGCAGCGTGTCGCCTATCAGTTCCGCGACCTCGATCATCGAGGACAGGTTCATGACGGTCTTGCTCGCGTCCGGATTGCGCGCGTGGTGATCGAGGATGTTGACGACACTTTGCGTGATCGACAAGTTGCCCGAGGAGAGGATCACAATGACGCGATCCCCATCGTTGGCGAAGACGCGCATCTTGCGAAAGCTGGAGACGTGGTCGACGCCGGCAGAGGTGCGCGAATCCGAAGCAAACACCATGCCGGCATCCAGCACCACGGCGACACAGTAGGTCATCGGGACTCCCGACGCATTTTGACCATCGCGGACATGCGTGACGGCGTCTATCCCTCACCCCCGCCCCTCTCGATCCCCTCATCCCCGCACTTCTCCCGGAGGGAGAAGGGGGGCTCGAGCCTCCTCTCTCCCCTCGGGAGAGAGGTCGGGA